>CAZZYB010000416.1:0-4134 GCA_964658125.1 uncultured Acetobacteraceae bacterium
GGACTAAGTCTCACCGAGCCACGGCTCGACTACACCCTAACCCCTGTACCCTCTCCCTCCCGTACACCCACAGATACCCACCCAATTTCCTCCGCCGCACCCCATCTACACTCACACCATGGACAAGTTTGTAATCCGCGGCGGCAACCCGCTGCTCGGCACCATTAAAGTTTCAGGCGCGAAGAACTCCGCCCTCCCCTGCATGGCCGCCGCCATCCTTACCGAAGACGAAGTCATCCTCGAAAACATCCCCCAGGTCCAGGACATCGAGACCGAGCGCCGGCTCCTCGAATCCATGGGAGCCCGCGTCGAGCTCGGCTACGGCCGCGCCCAGCATCGCACCGTCATCCAGTGCGCCATCCTCTCAGACCCGGTCGCCAAATACGAGATCGTCAAGACCATGCGCGCCTCGTCGCTCGTGCTCGGCCCCCTCATCGCCCGCACCGGCATGGCGCGCGTCGCAATGCCTGGCGGTTGCGCCATCGGCGGCCGTCCGATCGACCTCCACATCAAGGGCCTCGAAGCTATGGGGGCCACCATCACCCAGGAACACGGCTACCTCGAAGCCCGCACCAACCGCCTCAAAGGCGCACACATCGTCTTCGACAAGATCACCGTCACCGGCACCGAAGACCTCCTCATGGCCGCCGTCCTCGCCGAAGGTGAAACCCTCTTTGAGAACTGTGCCCGCGAGCCGGAAGTGACCGACCTCGCCGCTCTGCTTACCGCCATGGGCGCAAAGATCGAAGGCGCAGGCACCTCCACCATCCGCGTGCAGGGTGTGGCGAAGCTCCACGGCGCGCGCCACAAGATCAACCCCGACCGCATCGAAGCCGGCACCTTCCTCATCGCCGGAGGCATCACCGGCGGCGACCTCAACGTCGACTGCTGCAACCCCGCCCACCTCGGCGCCGTCATGGCCAAACTCGAAGCCTGCGGCGTCAAACTCGACGTCGGCAGCGACCACATCCGCGTTCGCTCCGAAGGCAAGTTCTCCTGCGCCGACATTTCTACCGAAGAGTATCCCGGCTTCCCCACGGACATGCAGGCCCAGTACATGGCGCTCGCCACTCAATGCGACGGCACCACCACCATCACTGAAAACATCTTCGAAAACCGTTTCATGCACGTTTCGGAACTCAACCGCATGGGCGCGAACATCTCCGTCAGTGGCCGCACTGCCACCGTCCGCGGAGGCGCAAAACTTCAATCCGCCGCGGTCATGTGCTCCGACCTCCGAGCGTCCGCCGCCCTCGTGCTCGCAGCCCTGGTAGCCGACGGCGAATCCATCCTCGACCGCGTCTACCACATGGACCGCGGCTACGAACGCCTCGAAGAAAAGCTCCGCGGTGTAGGCGCCCAGATCCGCCGCATGGGCGAAGTCTTCGCTAAGAAGTAAGGCTCACGGTCAGCCGCAAGCCGCGCGGTCGCAAGCGTAAACAATCAAAACCCGCAATCGTGATTAACTCCACGACTGCGGGCTTCAACCTTCAACAATTGCGATTCAGCTAGTACGGATACTGCACACTTGCGCCCCACAGCACGGTATCGCTGGTAGCACCGCCTGCGCCCCAGAGAACCGTGCCGCCGGCTCCCCACAGAACGGTATCGCTGTTCCCTGCTCCCCACAGCACCGTCTGTCCGTTGTTGGTGCTCGCGCCCCACAATACGGTCGCCGCCTCAGGAGTACCAGCCCCCCACAGAACAGTCGCTCCCCAAAGTGCCGTAAAGCCCTTCGGATCGCCAGCGCCCCAGAGTACTGTCGCGCCCCACAGAACCGTGTTGCCGCCCACGAAAGCATTTTTCCCGTATACATTCGAAGCGCCCCAGAGCACGGTCGCGCCCCACAATGCTGTCTGGTCCTTCACCAGCGTCGTCGCGCCCGTCTCCGGATTGTAAGTAGCTACCGGAGACATCGCAGTCCCTGCGGGAACGACCGTGCCGCTCTTGATGTCGTTCAGTGCCGCCAGTACATCCAGGTAGCCCGCACCGATGGTCAAAGCGTCGTAGTTCGCGTAGTACACGGTGCCGGTTTTCGGATCGGTTACGCTGCTCGCCTGCGGAAAATAAGACCGGTCAGCATTCCGCATCAGGAACGCCTTCACCTGGTCCGGCGTAAGGTTTGGCTGCGCCTGGACCAGCAACGCGACAGCGCCGCTCGCCACGCCCGCGGCCATACTTGTACCGCTCAGCGGGAAGTAATCCTGCGAAATCTTGTTGGCGTTGCCATTCTCCTTGTAGAAGCCCATCAACGTAGCGAACGTCGGATTCGCAATCGCCAACGCATCGTTGTTGTACTTGAGGCTGGTCACCAGGTTACCGGGCGCCACCAGGTCGGGCTTCGCGATGTGGTCGATGAACGAAGGCCCCTTCGAGCTGTAGCTGCCGATCACATCATCGCCCAGCTCCGGCGTCCCCTTCGTATTCATCGCGCCGATCGTAATCGCATAAGGATCATTACCCGGAGCTTCGATCGTGCCATAGCCTTCGCCATTCATATTCAAATCGCGACCTGCGTTACCGGCCGCCACAACGACAACGATCCCCGCTTTCCATGCCTGCTCGACAGCCTGGCAGAGCGGATCCTGCTGATAGCTCTCCCAGATTGGCCGTCCCAGCGAAAGATTGATGACCCGGATATTCAAAATATTCTTCAACTGAATCGCACGCTCGATTGCCGCGATCACACTTGAATCCGTACCCCCGCCATTTGCATCCAGGACCCGCAGATTGATCAGGTTCGCATTGGGTGCGGATCCGCTGAACGTCCGAAAATAATGCTGCCCCGTCGAGTCCGTTCCGTTACCCGCAATCAGCCCGGCAACGTGGGTTCCGTGGCCATACTGGTCAGCGGCGCTCGCACCGATCACGCCATTGTTCCCCGCCACAAAGTTCTGGCTGTACACAACTCGGCTGCCCAAAGGAATGCCCTTCACAAGCGACAGATCGTCCGTTGTATTGATGCCGCTATCGATGACAGCCACGCCGACACCTGCGCCCGTGTAACCCTTTGCCCACACCTGCGGCGCATTGATCGGCTCCGTCGTGTACTCGCCGCTCGTCGATACCACGGCCTGCTGCTGTTCACGCGCCTGCACCGGACGATCCAGCGAAATGTACTTTACATTCGGATCGGCAGCCAGCTTCTCCAGCTCCGACTGCGCCACTGTAACCGTGTGCGCTTTGATCGAGTGCATCGCGCGCTCCACTGAGCCGCCATGCAACGTAACCACTCTTTCCTGCACCGCATCGGGATCATTGTTGTACTGAATGATTACGCGCAGTGGCCCGGTCGACGCAATGGCAGCGTCACTCGAGATCTTGGGGTTCTTCTTGCCGCTGGGCTGCTGCGCTGAAACCATCAGGGAGGTGAAGGATGCCAGCATCAGCACCGAGGCGGCATTGCGAATCGTGTACATCATGGGTCGGTTACTCCTAAGTTCTATTCACCCTGCTTCTCCATTGTGCGAGGAAGTCAGAGGTCTGCTTGTGCTGCTCCAAATAGCTTGTAAAACTTTCGGACCTGTATACCTCGTAACACGATCAACCGGTTAGCGCTAACACCCAGCAGCCATCGATCGATTCGCCCTTACAGAAACCATCCTTCAAATCTACCCACACGAAAGCCACGGGTCTATAACTCCGATGGGCCATTACTTATCGCACAGACGAAGCCACAATCGCCTTCGCCGGTACGGGCAACGACCCCAGTAGCGCCAACGTTGCAGCGTGTGTCGCGCTCTCGATCTCTCCCACCGCAAGACACTCCACCACACTTCCTTCGCTGAGCACCGCCATTCGATCGCACATCTGCAACACAGAAATCAGGTCGTGCGAAACGTAGAGCAGCGCAGTGCCAGTCGAACGGTTCAACCGCTTCAAAAGGGTCAGCACCTCTGCCTGTGTCACTGGGTCCAGCGCGCTCGTCGGCTCGTCGGCTACCAGCACTTTAGGGCGATGCAGCAGCGCCAGTGCAATCATCACTCGTTGAGCCTGCCCGACACTCACTTCCCCGGAACGCCTGCGCAAAAACTCCGCATCGCCGGGCAACTGTGCATCCGCCAGCAGCTCAGCCAGCCGCGTATCCAGCACCTTTCGGCCGCCGTCTTCATGCGCGCTCCACGCTTCTTCAAA
>CAZZYB010000417.1:0-4132 GCA_964658125.1 uncultured Acetobacteraceae bacterium
CGGTCGACGCTCCAGACCTCTATTTTGAGGTGATACAGAACATCAACGGCACTGAGCGCGAGATCTACGATGAGCAGATTGCGTGCAGCACATACTACGGCTATGACGGCTCGAGGTCCGTGGATATCACTGTCACCGACCCGCTTGCGATCTCGTGCCCGCCGATCGTTCCGGGCCCTGGCAACCTGTATGTGTGGCCGCGGTTGATCGGCAATGAAGACTTGTACTACGTGCAGGGCTTGACGAATGGCACTGGCCCCGACGTCGGGCTGTTGCCGGGGAAGACTCCGTGGGGCGGGAACCTGCAGTTGAAGACGCAGTTTCATCCCGACCTGCCGACTGCGGGTATCAAGTTTGTCCGTTGGTCTTACAAGTTCGCCAGTGACCCGGGCTTCACCCATATCAGGGACCCGTTCACGATTCGCAAAGAGAAGACGACGTATATCGCGCCGACGACGGTCATTATTGTGGATACGCCGGTGACGTTCGCGGCCCAGACAGTGGGCGCGAACAGCGATTTGTTTGCTATTCCCGACCACTTTAATCCTGTTACTGAGCCGAATACGGTGTGGATCGACTTGCCGTATGCGAACTTTGACAGCACGCTGGGTGCGGTTCCCGATCCGAACGCGAGCAGCGCCTGCAGGAGTAGTCTGTTGTCGGGTAAGAGCGGAATGTGCACGATGCGGATCGAGATGTTCGATCATCTCGGCAACCATGTTGCCAGCGACAACCTGGGCGGGGCCGCAACGTTCGCTTACCTGCTGGCCGATCAACTGGTTCCAGTGGGTACGTACACCAATGCGCCGGCTTTCAACATCACGCCACAAGGCGACCTGATCTTCCAGATCATGGTCGATAACAATCACACGGTTGCGCAGCTGCCTAAAGTGCAGACGCCGATCAACTCCACCGATACCGACCCCTGCGGCATCCTGCATTACACGCACGGAAGCGACATGGTCGACATCTTCTACGTCGCGTTCCACCCTAATGACTATCTCGATTGGAGTCTTGGCGTCTCGCTGGGAATCCTGGGCGGGGTGGCGGGGATTAGTGGAAGCGTCAGTGCCGGTACTTTGGCGTCTCCCGCCGACTTTGCGAATACCGCGAGCGCTCTGCTGGAGACGTGTAGTGAGGGAGCGTTTGCCGTAAACCTTTACTGCCAGGCGCGCGCGACCGATGGATACAGCCGTCAGTATCAATACGACTGTTCATCCACCATTGGGTTCGCGCTGCTGAAGCCGTGTCCGCACAGCTGAGGTGGTAACGGGGAGCAATCCGGCACCGGGTGTAGCCCCATGCCGGATTACGAAGAGGAGAGACCGCCGCACAACCCGGCGGCGGTCTCTCGCTAGTTTGTCGTCGGTCGGCAACGCTCGGATGGATGATGGAGGAACAAGGTGCGCTTCTACTGGTTCATGCTGAGTGTGCTCTGTGTCTGGCGTATCACGCATCTCCTACAGGCCGAAGATGGACCTGCGGATTTGCTGGTGGGCTTGCGCAGGCTCGCCGGAAACGGATTTGTGGGCAAGTTGCTGGACTGCTTCTACTGCCTGAGTTTGTGGGTGGCGGCTCCGCTCGCGTACTTCGTTGCGGAGACGCGGATGGAGCGGCTGCTGTGGTGGCCGGCACTGTCGGCAGGAGCTATTTTGCTGGAACGGGTGACGACGGCGCGTGGCGCTGAGGCTCCCGCTGTGTATTTCGAAGATGAAGACAAGGAGAAAGACGATGTCATGTTGCGGGCAGAACAGAACACAACTACGGCAAACATCCGGCGCATTCGTGCGTGAGGGTACGGGAGGTCACCCCTCTGGGGACAGGTTTCCGCTGGGGAGAACCCACTTCGAATATCTTGGCGTAACTGCCATCACTGTTGTCGGTGGGGCGACGGGGCGGCTGTATCGCTTTGGGAGGCCGAGCGTGGCGGTTGCGGTTGACGCTCGGGATCGCGGGTCGCTGGCGCGAGTTGCTATGCTGCGGGAGGTTCGATTGAATGCGGTCGCCGGTTAAATACGGAAGCCCGGCGGGTAGCCCGGCTTCGTGGACTTCTGTCTGTGTTGATTGTCAGGTTATGGAAGCACGAAGGTTGTGTCCGCTATCGTTCCGATACCTGAGACAGTATGAGGCAGAAGCTTTGTGTCGTGCGTGACGAAGAGGTCGACACGAGCGGCGGCGGCAGTTGCAAGGTGAAGTGCGTCCAATGGCTTGATGCGATCGAAGGCCCTGAGTTGCGCGTAGATTTGTGCTGACGGGAGTGTGTAAGGCAGGAGTTCCAGGTTGGGTGAG
The DNA here is from genome assembly GCA_964658125.1 of uncultured Acetobacteraceae bacterium. Lineage (GTDB taxonomy): Bacteria > Acidobacteriota > Terriglobia > Terriglobales > Acidobacteriaceae > Granulicella. The sequence goes on from CAZZYB010000417.1 coordinate 2,290, forward strand.
GCGAAGAGCTGACGATAGGAGGCGATGGTGAAAGTGTCGCCGCGGCGGGTCGGGAGAACGAGGAGTTCGTTGAGGACGAAGAGGCTTCCGATGATGCGGTGCTGCCCCGAACGCAAGCTCTGCATGAAGTTGCGGGCGGAGGAACCGAAGGTGGGGTCGTTCTCGTAGGCGTAGACCCAGATGTTGGTATCGAGATAGACGCGCATCAGGAAGCGGGCGAGTCGGCGTCGCGCTCGTGGCGGATGAAGGCGACGGGACCGCCGACCTCAGCGTAGGCTGATTGCTGCGCCAGGCGAAGTTGGTCGAAGAGCGCCCACCATTGTTCCGGTGAGAGATGGCTGGCGTCGTCGGGCTGTGGCGGAATGACGTGTGCGCTGGACATTACCGCTCCTGAATTGAGTTTAGCCGATGCCGTGGTTGTAGGGCCACTCGCCTGGACTAATCATTTGGTCAGTGATTTGGGGAGTTGTAACGGGTGTTAGGGAGAAAGTTTGACCCGCTACTCTACGATGTCGTAGTGAGCTTTAACCACGGCGAGACTCGGGCCTCGCTGAAGCGCCCAATCGCGAATAAGTTTTCATTGTGCGTTGACACGCTTTTCCCAAGAATCAATCTTGTCAGCCATTGCGGTGTGATCTTCACTGTCGAACCTTGGTGACGCGGTCATACCAGGCGAACTTCCTCTTCATTGCTCCACTCGGGACGCTTGTAGAAGAACCAGCACCCGTTTGTGTGTTCCGGATTGCTAACGCCCATCTGGAAGGTATCCTCATAAATCACATCTCTAGTTTTTTCGAACAGCAGCCCCTCGTTTACGAACTCCAAACAATATCCTGAGTGATCTTCCGCATACTTCGCCCAAAGGCTTAGATTGTCGTACCGCTTCGACATGGAGTAAATGCAGTAGTCCCTCAATTCTGAATTGAGGGACTCGGTAATAATTCTGAAAAGCGTTGCAGTGCCATGAAGCTTCACGTTGTAGAAAATAATCTCTCGTTCTTTTTCCAACTCAGTGGCGTCAACCGAGGACTGCGCTGGACGAATTTCGAGTACAGAAAGGAAGACATCTGTTCTTCTGACAACGGGGCAAGACGGGGTCTTCCGTCTGCTGGGTCGTTCAGTTGATCTAAGTTTGGGAAGAACACCTCGTGTTCCTGAATGATGACGCGTAGCCGATCAAGATGCTCCGGCGTCGCGAGGCTTGAGTATTTGAAAAAATCAGGGGCGGTCGCTTTAGGGAAGCGGATGCTAGGTTCCCTTTAATTCGGCAGGTTTAAAGCCTCTAAGCCGAGGACAAGTTGCTTCAGTGGACCGCGAGTTGGCCGTCGAAATCTACGATGAGGTTTTCGCCGGAGACCTGCATGGAGTGGATGCGGAGTTCGTCCAGCTTTAGTTCGTAGCCGGTGGTGGTGGAAGAGGTGGCGAGGAGCTTGCGGAGTTGGTCGGCTATGTTGACGGAAAGCTTTTGCGGGAGCTTGTGGGTGAGGAAAGGGATGAGGAAGAAGTTTAGTTCTTTGGAGATGGTCAGGTTTTCTACCCGGGCGTCGCGGAAGCCTATGTTTTCGCCCTGCGCGTCGGGGAGGATGGAGACGTCGGCCTCGGGGGAGAGGCCTACGCCGAGGCAGGTGGCGCCTACTCTTGTGCCTAGTTTGGAGTGCGTGTGGACGTGGACGACGATGCGGTCCTGCACGAAGGTGACCTTGGGGTTGTCGGCGTAGACGAAGCAGGGGGAGTGCTCGTCGCCGCGGATGTAGTAGCGGCCTTGCGGGCCGGTGAAGAGTTGCTGGGCGAGGGTGCGCTCGAGGGCCTGGGCGGAGATTTTGATCTCGATGGAGTGGGCGGC
>CAZZYB010000418.1:0-4128 GCA_964658125.1 uncultured Acetobacteraceae bacterium
GAAGTCGATCGTTCCCTGTGCGTGTGCAACACCCGCGAACGCAATGGCGAATAACGCAGGTGCCACAGCACGGATGGCGCGAGGGAGCGTTTGTTTTGAAAAGGTCGAAACTCTGGATTGGTTAGGACGAATGGATCGAATTGCAGTTCTCGTGTTGCGAATCATCGGTATCCTCCATCGACTGATCTCAGTCGTGTATGCCGTGACTCTAGGACCCAAGAGTCCGCGCGTCCAATCGTTCTTTTCTATGAGGTAGCAACTCAGATTGATGACCGAGATCTGGGGAAGTGACGATTCCTATGCGGTCCGATTGAAGTCCAGATAGCTTTGTCCTGGAACCGTCGTTGCTGGCCTCTTTGGGATACCAAGAGACATTTCGACGCACCGCTGAGTCATTCGCTTTGCGAGCATGGGGAGAACGCGCGACTGCTGTGTAAGGTTGAAGACAAGAGCAGTTCTGACTCGAAGATTCATGCCTTCTATGGGGAGTGTCATTAATCCGGGGTCAAGAGCTCGTCCCTCCCGAATCAATCCAAAACAGCTGGAAGTTGCCACCAAGAATTGCAATTCGGAAGGTGCAGAATATGTTTCCGTAGGGCTAATCCGAACGCCTGCGGATTTGAATTTTCTCAGTAGCCGGTCATACAAAAGCGGATGAGAATCGCGCCTAAACATAATTTTGAGCCGGTCGGAGAGAACGCTCCTTGGTATTTGGGTTCCATTGGCGAGTGGATCGTCTGCACGAAGGCAAATCAAGAGGCGGTCTTCGCAAATTTCGTGTTCCGAGAGCTCGCCCTCGAAGATGGGAAGGGTGACGATAGCCGCATCCAGGCGGCCATCGTTCAACATATTGACGAGTTCAGCAGAGCAATCGCTTGAGGAGTTTATTCCGCGGTCAGGAACGATTTCTCGGTAACCTTTCAGAGCCTCGTAAATCAGCGCATGATGCGCGAAAGGCGAATATCCCAATCGGAACGGCCATCTGGTCGGGGAATGCTTGCGAGACGTGGAACTGAATGCGTCCTGGCGCATGTGAAGGATCTGCCGCGCCCAAACAAGGAAACTGCGTCCCGACTCTGTGAGTTCCGCGCCAGAATGGCCGCGTCTAAAAAGGCGCTCCCCGTGCCAGTCTTCGAGTTGCTTAATTTGCGCACTCAACGCTGGTTGCGTGATGTGAAGCTGATTCGCAGCCCGTCCAAAACTCAACTGCTCTGCAACAGCAACGAATGCGACAAAATGACGGAAATCTGGGCCCTGGTTCATATGTCGCACCAACCTGATTGCTCTACTGGGCGGACCGTAACGTGCTCGGTCAGTTGATCCTGGAGGGTAAGTTACTAATTTTACTTACTCAGGGTGCCCGGACTCCTTTTCAAAACCACAGCTCGATGTCGCCGAATCATTGCGGAAATTCGCAGTGGCTTCATTCCACTAGTCAAGCGAGAATCCGGCAAGCATTGGGATGCCGGATGAACACAGGCAGGCAACTGATGGCCAAATTTAATGCTATGAGACCACGAGTCAACTTCCTGAGACGGGTGGCAGCTTCGGGCATTGTTGGATTTTGGATGGCTACTACTCCGGTACATCGGTGTCATTCGTGATTGGCGCCGTGCGCGGCATCGACCCCGCGGTTTGTCATCAGCGTGCTCCGTCCTCCGACGCTCATCGGCAAAGTACTGGAAAGGCACAGCGCGTTGCCTAATCTGGTTGGATTTGCAAACACTCGGGCAACTGCTTGCGCAGTGTAAAAGAGTCGGGTCTCGACCTTCATAGGTTCATGTTATGGGGTCATAGCGAGGAACGATTGGACGAGTTTGCAATGTAGCGACATCCTTAATTTCAGGATGAGCAACCGGATGATTAGCCATTCGAATTTTGGAACTGTTATGACCAACGAAAACGTTACCGAGCGCAAACCGCCGCGTCCCGTAGGATTTGTTCCCGAACCTCTTCTCGACAGCGAGGAGGCAGCGGCGTTCATTCGCATTCATCCGAAGACCCTGCAACGATTTGCACGCGCTGGTCAAATTCAAGGAATCCACATTGGGAAGCTTTGGCGGTTTCGTCAATCCGCACTTGAGGCCTGGATCGAACGCCAGACAGGTTCTTAATTGCCCATAGCTGCGAAAATCTTGGCGACTCCTGCGACATCAGGCCTTATCTTGGTAGTAGCCATCTGTTGCCGCCTGGAATGGAGAAGAAATGTCTAGGCGAACACGGTATCAACAAGGAAGCGTGCAGCGCGAAAAGCGGCGTAGCGGACCGGATGTTTGGATCTTCCGGTGGCGTGAACCCGGGCCAGATGGTATCAGTAAACAGCGTAAAGCCATCGTTGGTTCGGTCAACACACTACCAACAGAAGCGTCGGCCCTCAAAGCAGCTCATGCACTGCGCATTGACGCCAATCAGCAAACCCCGCAGGCGGAAGGCGGGCCGAGCACAATCGCCGAACTGATCGCACACTACCGGCTCAAGGAGCTTGTGGGCGAGAACCAGGGACGGAAGGCGTTCTCGACTCGATCTGCTTACGAATGCTACTTGAAGCTGTGGATTCTGCCTCGCTGGGGGAATCACAGGCTCGACCAGATCAAACCAGTCGCGGTTGAAGAGTGGCTGGACAGCATAGAGCGGGCAAAGGGCACCAAAGCGAAGATTAGGAATCTGATGAGCGCAGTCTTTCATCACGCAATGCGGTACGAGTGGGTTGAAAACAACCCGATTAGACTCGTGCGACAGAGCGCGAAAAGGGAAAAGGTGCCGGACGTTCTTGATCTGGCCGAACTTCAATTACTTCTCAGCAAGTTGTCCGTAAGAGAGCGCACCTTGGTTCTGCTCGACGCGGCAACAGGACTTCGGGTTAGCGAACTGCTTGCACTTCGCTGGAGCGATGTCGATTTCGAGAATTTGGAGTTGAGCGTGACTCGTGCGATCTGGCATCAGGTCGTGGGAGAGTGCAAGACAGAAGCCTCAGCCAAACCCGTTCCAATGGACGTTTACGTAGCAGAGGATCTTCTGAGCTGGCGTCGCCAGAGTCCCTACCCGTTGGCCGAGGATTGGGTCTTCGCAAGTCCGACCATGGGAGGCAAACAACCTTACTGGCCGGACAACCTCATGAAGCGGTACATCAAGCCGGTCGCACGCAGGGCCGGTATCACCAAGAACATCGGTTGGCATACCTTCCGTCATTCCTTCGGCACACTGCTCAAGGCGAACGGGGAAGATATCAAGACCGTACAGGAGCTCTTGAGGCACGCAAACAGCCGGATCACGCTTGACGTTTACACGCAGGCTGTGACCTCGAACAAGCGAGCTGCACAGAGCAAGGTTGTAAAGATGATGGTTCCGAACGCGGGCACAGTAAGCGCCAACGTGGGCACAATGGATTCTGGGAAGATGGCGGTCAATGCTCGATACTGAGCTTATTGTGCCCATATCGTGCCCGGATTTCATTGTCACTCAGGTTCCATATATCCCGTAAGTTCTTTAGGATGTATGGCGGGGACGACGGGGCTCGAACCCGCGACCTCTGCCGTGACAGGGCAGCGCTCTAACCAACTGAGCTACGTCCCCAAGACGTAGTTTCAACCCGCAAAGGTTGAAGTCACATGGAAGGGGCCTGCGCTCACTTCCATCCTTCGCTAAGCTCGAACAAAGACGTTCTCAGCCGCGACAGGATCAAGTCTACCAGAAGAAACGGCTCCGGTGTCGAGGTTTGAAACGCAGGTCCTCGATTGCTCCGCGACATGGCTGCGGGCCTAAAATGAAAGTCATATGCTGCTGAAATCTCTCCGCGAAGAAGTGCTCGAAGCAAACCTGGAAATCGTCCGCCGAGGCCTCGTTTTATACACCTTCGGCAATGCCAGCGGTGTGGACCGCGAGCAGGGGCTGGTCGTCATCAAGCCCTCCGGCGTCGACTACGATGAGTTGCGGCCTGAAGACATGGTGGTCACCGACCTCGAAGGGAAGATCGTCGACGGGAACCTGCGGCCGTCTTCGGATCTCGATACACATACGCTGCTCTACCGCGAGTTCCCTGCCATCGGCGGCATCGTCCATACCCACTCGGAGTTCGCCACCAGCTTTGCGCAGGCGGGTTTGGCTATCCCCGCCTTCGGCACCACGCAC
>CAZZYB010000419.1:0-4126 GCA_964658125.1 uncultured Acetobacteraceae bacterium
ATCTCCTCCAACACCTGGTGGTCGGGATGCTCCACAGTTTCGATGCTCCCCAGCGCCTCGTGGATTCGCGGGTCGAACTGCGCCCCCACCGACTCCACGGCCTGCACATTCAACCCCCGCAGAGCATCTTCCATCTGCTTCAGGATCAACTCCACTCCCGACCGCAGCTGCTCCGCCGACCCATCCGCCTTCAGCGCAAGCTGAAAATTATCCATCACTCCCAGGAACGGCTCCACCGCACCCTGCACGGCATAGTCGCGCGAATCCTGCCGCTCCTTAACCTCACGCTTGCGCGCATTGTCGAACTCCGCCTGCAACCGCGCCAGCCGATCCTTCAACTGGTCGTTCTCCGCGCGCAGCTGCTCAATCTCAACCTGCGCCGAATCCTCAACAGCCGGCGACGGCTGCTCGGTCCCCGCTTCCATATCGACTTGCGCCCCTGTAGCGGGATCATTCTGCATCGTTTCCGTATCCGTCATTTTTTCTCCATCGTGGCCCCTGCGAACCCACCGCGTCACTGTTTCTCTTACGCGAGACATCGCATCTCCACTCGTTTTACTTCGCACCTATAAGTTTACGACGACCGCCCCTTACCGCGACTCATTGATCCGGTCGAACACCTGCGCCACATAGCTCACCGCGTTCATCGTGTTCTCGTAATGCATCCGTTTCGACCCGATCACGCCCACCGTCCCAAGCGTCTCGCCGCCCGCCCGAGCAGGCGCCGCGATCAGCACCAGCCCCGCCATCTCCGGCGCATGCTCCTCCAGCTCAAACACCACCCGCACCGAATCCTGTTTCGAATCGATATACGCATTCAACAACTCCACCAGCCGCTGCTTCTCCTCCAGCGCCGACAGCATCTCCCGCAACCGCTCCCGATCCTCCGGCAGCCCCACAAGATTCGCCACGCCTTCCACATAAACCGTCTGCCGAGCACTCCCCGCATCCGGCACCGTCCGCGTCCACAACTGCTGCACACCCTCGATCAGCCGCTGATACTCATTCCTCTCGCGCTCGATCCGCTGCGCCAACTCCGCACGCACCCGCTCAACATTCCATCCACGAAAGTTCTCATTCAAAAAGTTCGCCGCCGTCTCAAGCTCCACCAGCGAAAGGTCGCGATCCAGCGCCAGCACCCGATCCCGCACCATCCCACTCCGCGTCACCAGCACGGCGAGCACCCGCCGCTCCGCCAGCCGACTGAAGTGCACATGCTCCAGCAGGTCCGCACCCGCCACGGCGCCAATCGCCACACCCACCCCGCTCGACAACATCGCCAGCACATGCGACGTCCGCTCCAGCAGCGCCTGCGTCCCCGCCACACCCGCAAACCCCGAGTCGATCCGCGACCGCACCTGCGCGCTCGAAAGCCCCGGCAGATTCGCCGCCGCCCCTCCGCTCAACTGCTCCACATACATCCTGAAGGCCCGCGCCGAAGGCACACGCCCCGCCGAAGTATGCGGCTGCTCCAGCAGCCCCGCATCGGCAAGCTCGGCCATCTCGTTCCGAATCGTCGCCGCACTCAGCGTATTGCCATCCGCGCGCGCCAACGTACCAGAGCCGACAGGTTCGCCGGTAGCGATATAGCTCTCCACAATCGCCGTCAAAATCGACCGCTGCCGCGCCGTCACTCTAGCCTCCTGCACCATCGCCCCTCCTCTCCGTTAGACCCTCAATACCGCCAGCAGTAATCACTTCGCGAAACTTTGCTAACTTCGCGAACTTTGCGTCAAGGCTTTTGCTCTTACGTAATTTCCAGCACATCATGCTGACCCTTAGCGGCCAGCTCAATCGCCCTCTGCTCCACCCTCTTCGCAATCGCCGCAAACTCCTTAGCCCGCACCGAATCATTCCCCAGCGCCGCCGGCAGACCACGATCCCCACCCTCACGCACTGCCGGATCCATATCCACCGACCCCAGGAACTCCAAGCCAAACTGCCGAGCCGTCAACGCCGTACCGCCCGCTCCAAACACATCCAGCACAGTCCCATCAGGCAGCGTCATCTGCGACATATTCTCAACCATTCCGATAATGTCCACATTCACCTGGTTGAACATCTCCAAAGCCTTACGAGCATCCTGCAACGCCACGCTCGATCCCGTCGATACCACAACCGCGCCAGTCAACGGCACTGTCTGCACCAGCGAAATCACGACATCGCCCGTACCCGGAGGCAGATCCACAATCAGAAAATCCAGCTCGCCCCACTCCACCTGTTGCAGAAACTGCCGGATAATCTGGTGCAGCATCGGCCCCCGCATCACCATCGGCTTATCGCCGGGAGAGATCAGCCCCACCGAAATAAATTTCACTCCATGCGCCGTCAGCGGCTCAATCCGATTCTCGCCAACAATGTTCGGCTGCCGCGTAATCCCCAGCATCGTAGGCACATTCGGCCCATAAATATCAGCATCGATCAGCCCCACCCGATGCCCCAGCTTCACCAGGCTAACCGCCAGATTCACCGCAACCGTAGTCTTCCCCACGCCGCCCTTACCCGATCCAACCGCCACAACATACTGCACACCCGGCAACGCTTGCGGTGCCGGCATCCCTGCTCCACCATGTCCCATACTCTGCTCCTATTTCCTAATCCCTAATCCCTGCTTTTAGAGGTGCCACTCCGGCGGCGTCATCGCCCTCAGCTCACGCTTCCGCTGAGTCTCCCCAGCCCGCATCTCGCGCCTTCGCAACGCATCCTCGAACCGGCGTTTCTGATGCCCCGTCTCCGGAATCACCTGCGGCACTTCAACCCGATTACCCAAAGCATCCATCGCCACAAACGTCAGGTAAGCAGACGAAACATGCCGCAGCTTCTGCTCGCGAACATCCTCCACCATCGCCCGCACTCCGATCTCCATCGACGTCCTGAAAGCCCTGTTCACGCTAGCCCGCAAAATCAGCAACTCGCCAACCCGCACCGGCGTAACGAAATCCAAATGGTCCATGGAAGCCGTCACCGTATGCGTCCGCGCATGACGGCTGGCAGCCATCGCGCCCACCAGGTCGATGAACTGCATCAACCGCCCACCAAAAAGTGTTCCCAGAGCGTTCGAGTCCGCAGGAAAAATCGCCTCGGCCCGTTCCGACTGCGACTCGGAAACCCGCCTCGGCTGTAGTTCAATACTCATCCTTCCATTCTAAGCTGCCCGTCAAATCGGCACCCGGGCGGCCTTCAATTCTCCGTAGGCATCTCGACGTGGTCCACCACGACTACCCACACCGGCCCCTTACTCGCGCGCAGCTTCAGTCCCATCTGCTCTTGCACCGCAGTAAAAAGCGAAGGTGCAGCATCACTAGTCCCGTTATCCGCCTCATCGCCCATCCGCGACCAGTGGAGCTTGAAGTCGTAGTTTCCCTCGGTCGCTGTCTTGTCCTCCACAGGCTTCTCCAACTCCAGCGCCAGGATCACGGGGATAAACGCCATCGGCACGTTGTCCCCCTCCAGCTTCCCATTCGACATCTCCATCGACCCATGCTCGGGATCGGCCGAATGCGCGACCTTCATTCGCACGCCACCCTTCGCCACTTCCATCTCGTAGAGCGCCATCACCCGCTGCTCATAGTGGACCTTCAACTTGAAGCGTTCTTCGAGCAGCCGTTGCAGCATCACCATCCGATACGACGGCGTACGGCTGACAATCTCCCGAACTGCCGCCATCATGGTGTCGGACTTCGCCAGCTCCTTCATCTTCTCCACGTTCGTCGAGTCCACCTTCGCGTGAACATCGAACAACTGCGTCTTCGCCCACCCCGGCACTCCGACCAACTGCTGATCGTTCAGCATCCCCAGCGAAAAACCGTACGCTTCGGTAATCAGCGAACGCAGCGTTTGCGACTCGGCCTCGAAACCGTCCGGAGTGTCATGAGATCCCGGTGAAGCGCCGGCTTGCTGAACCTTGTGAATCGAAACCAGTTCATACGAAGGAATGTGGTCAGCATCTTTGGGCGGCGTCGTCCCCGCGCTCTGCGCCAGCGCTCCCATCCCACTAAACAACAACATTGCCACGCACCACGACAATCTCATGCCTCCAAGTATCACGCGACATGCTATCCCGATTCAATCCCGTCTTCCTTCGCGTCCTTTGCGTTCGTAATTGCTTTTGCCTTTGCTATTCCCT
>CAZZYB010000420.1:0-4125 GCA_964658125.1 uncultured Acetobacteraceae bacterium
CGATTCTCGGTCCACGCACGATGCAACAGCTGGACGATCTGCTCGCCGGTGCCGAGGTTGCGCTTAGCGACGAAATCCTGGATAGGATCGACGAAGTCGTTGCCCCGGGGACCGACGCGGGGCCGATGGGCGCACTCTATACTCCGCCCGCAGTGACTCAGGCGAGCTTACGGCGTCGTCCGGATCGGGTTGCAGTTTGACCGAAGTGCTGGGACTTACGGGTTCAAGGAGTTCTTCGATTGACGCAAAATCGCCAATGCGCGTTTCCAGGGTTGAAGGCGTCGACTCCGTGGAAACGCGATTTGGCCTGTTATCGCCAGTTGAGATCGGGATGAACGAACACAATGCGACATGGCAGTGCTGACGGCGACGATGAAAAAAGTTTTGACAAACACATAACCATCCGGTTATGTTTTTTGCATGAAGACAGAGCATGTGAATTCGGTTTTTCGAGCTCTGGCGGACCCCACTCGTCGGGCGATCTTTGCTGAGCTGTCGAGCAAGGGCGAACAGACGGTGCATGCTCTAACGAGCTTCGCTGGCGTCTCACAACCCGCAGTATCCAAACACCTTTCGGTGCTGAAGCGGGCGAAGCTGGTGCGGCATCGACGGAATGGCCGGGAGACGCATTACAGGCCCCGGCCCGAGGCGCTGGAGCCGGTAGTGCAGTGGCTCCGTGACTATGGCGCTTTTTGGAACGACCGCTTCGATCGTCTGGAATCCCTGTTAGAAAGGTTGGACCCGTGAACCCTTCGGAAGAACAAAATCGCAGCGTCGTGATCGAGAAGACCTTTGCGCACGCTCCTCATAAACTGTGGCGCGCACTCACCGAGCCCGCCCTCTTGACCCAGTGGCTCCTGAAGAACGACTTTCTGCCTGAGGTCGGTCGGAGATTTCAGTTCAGCAATGAACCGGTCGGAGGCTGGGACGGAGTGATCGAGTGCAAGGTTCTTACGCTCGATCCGCTGCGACATCTTGCTTACTCATGGCGCGCGTTCGACCATGAGAGCACCGTAGAGTTCACGCTGACTCCAGTGGAAGGCGGCACGCTTCTTCGAATGGAACATTCAGGCTTCCGAGCCAATCAGGAAGCTGCTTACCGAGGCGCGCAGTATGGTTGGCAAAGGTTCATCGGAAATCTCGAACGACTGCTCGATGTGGGGGTCCAATGACAAAGTCAAAGGCGGTGGTGATTGCATTCTGGATAGTGACTGCGCTGTTCTGCGTGGAGATGATCTTTACTGCCTATTGGGAGTGGTTCACACCCCAGGCGGCGCAAGCATTTGCGCGTCTTGGGTTTCCGGCGGTCTCATTCCGCGTGGAACTTTCGGTGGCAAAGATGCTGGGCGTGCTGGCGCTTCTGATTCCAGCGATCCCTGCGCGCGCGAAAGAGTGGGCCTACGCTGGTTTTGCGTTCAACCTTTTTTCGGCTCTGATCGCACATAGCTCCATCCACGACCGGCATGCAGCGTTTGCACCCTCAACAATCACCCTTTTGCTTGGAACCTGTTCGTCTGTGCTGTGGAGACGGTTGGAAACCCTTGGGCGGTCGTCGGTGCCTGCACTTTGATGTTCAGCCGACGGTTCTCTTCGCGATGGTAGTTGCGCTGAGCGCCAAATCACAGGAGGTGAGTTCTTGACAATGACGGCTACGCGAAAACCTGCAGCAAACGAGACGCGACGGTCAGTGCGCCATTCCCCTATGGAGCACCCACGACATCAGTACCCCCAGGAAGCCGCCGCCCTGCAAGAGCTTGCTCGGAGTTGCGGCCTCGTTGAGAAGATCAAATGGGGCAAACCGTGCTTCACGATCGAAGATAAAAACATTGTCCTCATCCAGCGATTTAACGACTACATCGCCCTACTCTTCTTTAAGGGCGTTCTGCTGAAAGACCCTGACAAACTGCTCTTCCGGGTTGGAGAACATATGCAGGCGCCTCGCCAGCTTCGCTTCAACTCACTTGCCGACATCACCCGCCTGAGCTTCAGCATCAGGGCTTTCATCGAGCAAGCCATCGACCTCGAAAAGTCCGGGGCGAAGGTCGAGCTCAAGAAGGCATCGGAGCATAAAGTGCCTGAAGAGTTGCAAACAAGGCTCGATAAGGAACCCGCCTTGAAGAAAGCCTTCGCTGGTCTTACGCCCGGTCGACAGAGGGGCTACATCTACCAGATTGCCGCTGCAAAGCAATCTGCTACGCGCGCTTCCAGAGTAGATAAAGTCATTCCACGGATCTTGGCTGGCAAAGGGCTCAATGACTAACCTACCGCTGGCTTGATTTCTCTGGATGCAGGGAGGCGTCGATTGCTGTCAAACGCCAATGCGTGATTCGAAGGTTTGCGGCACTGAAGACACGCGTTGGCCTGATAGGGCCGGTTGAGCTTTCGCTACGCTAGCGATCAGTAAACTCAACCCGACATACATTGAAACTCATCGTCGTTCACCAATCCAGAACGCCATGAGTGCTTCGTGCGTCACGTACGCGCTGATCCGCGCGTTGCTCTCTCATGGAAGCTCATATTCGAAGACGTAGGAGTGCCTGCCAGACGCATCGATGACTATTCGCGCGCCGAGCTATCCGGCGCTCTTTGCAGCGGCTCTTCAAGGAGTACGTAGGTGTGCCGCCGAAATGGGTCATACGCCGTTTCCGACTACATGAGCTATTCGAACGCTTTCACTTGGGCGAGGTAATAAACGGTGCCCACCTTGCGCTCGACCTCGGGTATGCTGACCAGGCGCATCTCATCAACGATTTTCACAAGCTCGTCGGCTCACCCCCGTCCCAATATCTTCTTCGTAGCATTCGAGCACGATCTCGATCAGTCCATCATTGAGTCACGGCAATCGCTTTCTATTGACCAACTCTGCTCACTGAGTGACAAATCGCCAATGTGCTCACCGACATCGGACGAGTTACCGGGAAGTCGGGTTATCGCCAACGATGATTTGCTCCCGGTAAACGACCTCTTGAGCAACTTCATATCCCCTGCATCAGCCGACTCACCACCCAACCCAAACTCGTTGACACCTTGATCGGCCATAGGGTAACTTCCGACCTGAGGCGTCCATGAAGAAACCCTTTCTATTTGCCGCATTCATCGTGGTCGTGGCCGTCGCAGCCCCCTTGAATGCACAGAACGGTTGCGTCAACTCTCCTGAGAATCCCACGGCACTGTTGGCCATCGTCGGCTCCGCGGGCGCGCTCATCGCCTCCGCGCGCAACCGCGTTCGCCGCAAGTAATCGAACAGCACGGAACCCTCATGCCCACCTCTGCACCGGGCGCCGCAGCCCTTGAGGCACCGCACAAATTAACCTCAACCGCAGGCCTGCGGTCACGTCTGCCTCCAGCCGCAGCGGCCGCCACCGCCCTCTCCGTCCTCGGCGTCTTTTCCGTGTACTCCACCGCGATGTTCCTCTACGCGCTCTGGACTACCGACCCGCTCAAATCCATCGGCGGCCTCATTCCCATCGTCAGCCTCGTGCTGATCCTCCGCGCCTGGCACTCGCTCAACTGGGAGATGCGCGGCACCTGGTGGGGCCTCGTCATCGTAGCCGTCGTCATCGTCACGGTCCACCTCCGCGACCACGCCATCATCGAGCTGATCCTCACACCCTCCTGGGCAATCTTCCTCCCCCCGCACTCGCTCGTAGCCTTCGGTTACACTGCTGGCGCGGTCCTGCTCTTCGGCGGCGTCCGCCTATTCCGAGCCGCGCTCTTCCCCATCATTCTCACGTGGTTCGTCAATCCCGTCCCCAACGCCTTCAACCTCCTCATCGACCTCCCCCTCCAGCACGCCTCCGCAAAGATCGCCCGAGCCTTCGCCCACCTCCTCGGCCAGCCCCTCACCAACGACCAGCTCCGCCTCATGTTCACCCCCGACTTCGGCATGTTCATCGCCCCCGGCTGCAACGGCATACGCGGAGCCATCACCATGGGCTTCATCGCCCTCATCGCCGGCTACCTCTACCGCTTCCGCCTCAAGTTCCACATCCTCTTCGTAGCCGCGGCCATCATGCTCGGCTACGCGTTCAACCTGATCCGCCTCTGCGTCCTCGTCCTCTACTACATCGTCGCGCTCAAGATCCCCTGGCTCCAGTCCCGCGCCGAAATGGGCGACTACATCAT
>CAZZYB010000421.1:0-4085 GCA_964658125.1 uncultured Acetobacteraceae bacterium
CATGAATTCTTCGCCTGCAAAGGAGTTTGTCTACTTTGCATTCTGACAATCACATGACGCCACGCGCCTGGTTTGCAAGAACGATCGGAGTGACCGCGTTACTTGTTGTGGCAATAGCATTTTTCAATGCTCGTATTGATCTATATGGCCTTTTCCGAAACCCTCAGGGCCGCCATCTTGCAGGTTACGGAGACGACCGTGTGGCGAAGTACCTGTTGAGCGAAAGATATGTGCCTTCCAATTTCAATGCGCTGGTCATTGGGTCATCGGTTTCGGCGAACTGGGATACGAGCGGTATCGACAGCTATAAGATGTATAACGAGTCGCTGGACGGCGGCAATATTGTTGAAGAAAAGACTATTTCCGATCGGGCCCTGATCAGTTCGCGAATTAAATTAGTGCTGCTGGTCGTCCATCCGTTTCTGACTTCATCGCACGACTTCGAAACCATTCATGTAGGCCCCAGGGAAAATGTGGGTGCGCTGGGCTCGCAGAACCTTCTGGATGCCTACAAGGACAAGCTGCGCGGGCATGGTCACAACAAAACGCAGACCTTCGATGAATCGGGAGTGTTTGTTCTGGGGGACACGCATCGAGAGATGAATGCAGTGCTGCGAAAGGTCATGGACCCGGTGAGCGGTTTCAAAATCGATCCCATCGCATTGCAAGCTGAACATGATGTTGTAGCCGAGCTTCATGCTGCAAAGATCGCGGTCGTGTTTGTTATTCCGCCAATATCCCAGAAATTACTAGCATCAAGATCAGCACAACTCGCGGCGTATACGGACGTAATTTTGCGGAATAAAACGAGCAACGATAAGATTCTTGATTTTACCGCGGCTGAATTCGCGGAATTTCGGAGTAATGAAGAGAACTTCAGTGACGGCGTCCATTTGACCAGGGCCGGAGCAGTAAGCGTCGTCGGACTCATCAATCGGCAATTGGATAGTTGGATACAGACCGGTCAGTTGCCTGCTGCCAAGAAGTAGAACGTTCTAGTGTTCGGCAACTTGCGTTTGAGCCGGTGTTCCGCGGCCTGTCAACTGACGCATGAGGTCGACTTCGCGCTGCCGGTAGGGAGTGTCGTCCTGGCGAAAGACTTCGTGAAACCAGATGGTTGGTTGGATGTCGACATAGGGGCGCTTCCATGAATCCCACGGGAGATAAGTCTGTGTTTTGCCTGCTACGAGTCCCCAGCTAATTGCGGCGACACGCTCGCGTTTGGCGATAGGCAGGATGGTATCAAATGTGCTGCCATTGCCTCGCGCCATGTACTCCGTGCAGATGAGAGGGCGGTGCAGCGGACGCAACTCGGCTATGCGAGCTTCGAAGCCCTCGGGCCAGTTGTAGTCGTGGAAGGAGATCACGTCGGACTCAGCTAGCTGGATTTTCGTGGTCCGGCTTTCAGTGGCTGGGTCGTTCCAGTTCCCTTTCCAAACACCACTCGTTAAAGGCTGCTCGGGGTGGATGGAACGTGCCCAGGCGAAGACCTTCGGCAGCAGTTCATTGACTCGCGTTACCTTCGCGGCAACGTCCGCGGGATCATCACGGCCATCGTTGTCGGGCTCGTTCCAAACATCCCAACCAAGGACGCGCGGATCTTTGGCGAAGGCTGCCACGACACCCTGAACGTAAGCCTTCAGTTGAGGCTCTACGCTGCGGTCGAGCAGCCTTGCCTTTCCGGGACTTTGCACCCAACCGGAGTTATGGACGCCCGGGATCGGCGGGTGCTGTGGGCCGAGATGTGGGTTCGGTTCCCAGCAGGAATCGAAGAGCACGAGGAGGGGCCGAATGTGATGGCGAGCACTAATCTCCAGAAATTGATTGAGCCGCTGTTTGAAGCCTTCGGGGTCGCTCTGCCACAGTTGATCCTGCAGGAACACGCGAATGGTGTTCATGCCGATCGATTCCGCCATCCCCAATTCCTTGTCGTTAAGTGCGGGGTTGAAGGTCGCGGCCTGAAACATTTCCATCTCGTTGATGGCGTCAGAGGGAACGTAGTTTGCACCCACCAGCCAGGGCTGGCGGTCGTACCAGGTATTGGCTTGGGCTTCAGTCCATCGCGCCGGGGCCGTTTGCGCATTGACGGTCAGGAACGCGATACAACACAACATCCACATCGCAGCTTTTTTCATCAACCTATCCTTTCACGCTCCGCCCTCTGCGAGATGCGACTCCGACAAACACCTCGTTAACGTCGTCTGCCTCGTTGACGCCTGCCGACGGCCCGTGTTCCGATCAACACAGTGAATCGTAAGCCAGCACTTCCGGTGGACGCTATTCTGCCGGAGGTACTCGCTTCCCTCCTGCACACGCCCAGCCTCGTGATCGAAGCCCCTCCCGGCGCCGGGAAGACGACTCGCGTTCCTCCCGCGCTGCTCGATCTTGTCGCCGGTGAAATCGTTGTACTCGAACCCCGCCGCATCGCCGCCCGCATGTCGGCGCGAAGAGTCGCATGGGAGCTGAATGAAGATGTAGGCGAGACCATCGGCTACCAGGTCCGCTTCGAAGAAAAGGTGGGCCCGCGTACGCGGCTCCGTTTTGTCACCGAAGGAATTCTAACGCGGCGTCTGTTGACCGACCCCACGCTCGAGGGTGTAGACGCAGTGGTCCTCGATGAGTTCCACGAGCGTCACCTCGACAGCGATCTTGCGCTCGCGCTGCTCCGACGCCTGCAGCGCACACGTCGCGACCTACGCCTCATCGTCATGTCGGCCACCCTCGACGCCGGCCCCATCGCCCGCTATCTCGACGGCTGCCCCGTGCTCCGATCCGAGGGTCGACTTTTTCCGCTGACGATCCGGCACCTGCCCTACTCCCCCGACACCCTTGCAGTGCAGGTGCGTAAGGCCGTCGAGCTGCTCACCGGCGAAGGACATACCGGCAACATCCTCGCATTCCTTCCCGGAGCCGCGGAGATTCGCCGCTCCATGCGTGAGTGCGAAGCCATCGCCGGGCGCAGCGACCTGTTGCTCCTTCCGCTCCACGGCGATCTCTCGCCCACCGAGCAGGATCGCGCCGTGCTGCCGAGCGGGCAGAAGAAGCTCATCCTGGCGACCAATGTCGCGGAAAGCTCCATCACCGTTGAAGGCGTCACAGCTGTCATCGACAGCGGCGTCGCGCGCACCGCCACGTACTCTCCGTGGACGGGCCTGCCGACGCTGCACATCGGCCGCGTCAGCAAAGCTTCTGCAACTCAGCGCGCCGGTCGTGCAGGCCGAACCGCGCCCGGCCAGGTCATCCGGCTCTATCCCGAAGAAGACTACGCGCTGCGTCCGGAGTACGACGCGCCGGAGATTGCGCGCGCCGATCTCTCGCAACTGCTGCTCAGCCTTCGCGCCATGGGGATCGCACATCCCGATCAGCTTGAGTGGCTCGACGTCCCACCGGCAGACGCCGTTCGCAGCGCGCAGTCGTTGCTAGATCGGCTTGGAGCGACCGGCGCCATGGCGCAGCGTCTGGTGCGTTTTCCGCTGCCGCCGCGGCTCTCGCGCATCCTGGTGGAAGCCCTCGACCGTGGCGTTGGCGAGGATGGATGCCGCGCCGCAGCCTTGCTCAGCCTCGGCGGCCCCAGCGCGAAAAGCGATCTCCTCGCCGCCTTGGACATCCCGCCGGACCATCGCCTTCAACAACACACCAACCAGTTGCTACGCATGGCCCGGCCGCCAAAACAGGCTCGCCACGACGACAACGCGCTATTGCTCTCGTTGCTGACCGGCTTCCCTGACCGCGTGGCGCGTCGTCGCGCAGACAAACAGATTCAGCTTGCGACAGGCCTCTCCGCCGAGCTCACGGGTGAGCCGCCGCCGTACGAATTCATGCTGGCCATCGATGCAGAGGATCGCAAGGAAAACCCTCTGCCGCTGGTCCGCATGACCGCGCACATTGAGCCCGAGTGGCTGCTCGATCTGTTTCCCAACCAGATCGAAGAGCGGTCAAGCGTCGTGTGGAATCGCTCTACCGAACGCGTCGAAAAGGTAAGCGCGCTGCTCTACGAAAAACTTGTGATTGAGGAGTCGAGGGGTGCGGCCTCCGAGTCAGAGGCCGCCGATCTACTCGCACGCAAAGCCCTCGAAATCGGCGTC
>CAZZYB010000422.1:0-1252 GCA_964658125.1 uncultured Acetobacteraceae bacterium
CGACTTGCACACCGTCGCCAACGCCACCACCTGCCAGGGAAGAATGCCACGGGGTCAGGCCAGCGTGCGAAAGGCAAGTCGGCATCTGATTGTAGAAGTAGTCATACACGGCACGACGAAAAGACCACACTTACAGGAGCAAGGATTGGCTGGACACCATGCATAAAATGATGCAGAACGCGGGCTGTCAGACGCCGACACAAGCTTGCTGCTGTCGCAGGGGTTGCGATGCTGCTGTCAGGCAAGTGTCGTCCTGCAGCAGCATTGACACAATGGCTAGACAACGTCAAAGTCTCCAACAGGGAGAACGAAAATCACCGCAGCTTCCGCCTGGCGCAGGTCCGGCGCCTGCAGCATAGCGATCAGCAACGGCAGGCCCTTCTGCATAACCACCCAGTTGTCGGCGTTGCTCTCGCCCACCGCCGCCACAACCTCCTCCACCGAAATCGACAGCAAACACTTCTTCCCCTCCACCACACAAGTCTCCAGCCCACACCCCATGCAATCCACCCGGTGATACACCACCCGATGCTGCTCCCCAAACGGGAACCACACCCGCGGAATATTCCGCGCCGCAAAGATCGCCACACAAGGCGTCTGCACCGCCGCCGCGAGGTGCATCGGCCCACTGTCATGCCCCACAAAAATCTCCGCCAGCGCAAACGCCGCCGCGCTCTCCCGAGGCGTCAACTTCCCACAAAGATTCACAACCGCCCCACCGCCCGCCGCGCGCCAGCCATCCGCCGCAAACTCACTAGCCTCACTCTCCTCCGCCACCCCCGCCAGCATCAACCCATGCCCCGGATACTTCCCCGCCAGCCGCGCTAGCAGGGCCCGCCAATTCTCCCGCCCCCAATCCTTCGCCTGCACCTTGGTCCCCACACTCACCGCCATCATCGGCCCCGCCAGCACCTCGGCCCCAATCGCCTCCCGCGCCCTCGTCTTCTCCGCATCCGTCAGCCCCAAATCCCAGCTAGCCGGATCATCCAGCCGCCCCTCCCCCAGCTCCGCAATATTCCGAACCAGCCGCGCAGCCTCCGCCTCCAACTCCTCCAAACCCTCAACCGTCTCTGCCCCAAACCCGTTCAACTGCATCGCTTCCGTAACCGGAACACCCACCAGCCGCTTCACCCCGCACAACCGCAAAAACATCGCATCCCGCTTCGCCGATCCCACACCTCGCGGAGCCCCCAGGTACACCAGCACCTCCGGCCCCCATCGCCACAAAGTCCACCAAAGCCTCGCCAGCTCC
>CAZZYB010000422.1:1262-4084 GCA_964658125.1 uncultured Acetobacteraceae bacterium
TCCCACCGCATACCGGAAGTACCCGTCCACCAGCCCCGTATTCTCCAGAATCGCAGCCGCCGCCGGAGCCTTCACGTTCACCGGAAAGTTCGTCAGCAGCCGCCGCTCCGCCTCCGGAAACGCCCTTGCCACCAGGTGCAGCGCCGGCAGCGCGACCAGCGTATCCCCCAGGCTCCCCAGCCGATAAATCAGCACCCGCTTCGCCTTCCCCATGCAGCCAGTCTCGCACGCCTTACACTGGACACATACCCATGATCGACGCCCGCCACATCGTCCACCTCCAAGCCACAGCCACCACCCGCTGGCACGATGCCTCTCCCAGCGATCCGACCGCCGCCAACTCCTGGGACACCCTCATCCTCAACCAGCACCGCGCCAACTTCGATCTCTGGCACGAAGAAGACGCCGCCCGCGATCCCTTCTCTTCAGACCACGACATCTCCGAACACAAGCACGCCATCGACACCCTCAACCAGCGCCGCAACGATCTCGCCGAACAGATCGACATCCTGCTCCTCGCCAAAGCTCCATCATCGGACGACGCGCTCCCTCTCCACTCCGAAACTCCCGGCATGATGATCGACCGCCTCTCCATCCTCGCCCTCAAGCGCTTCCACACCGAAGAAGAGACGCTCCGCACCGACGCTTCCGCCGAACACCGTCAGCGTAACCTCGCCCGCCTCGCCATCCTCGACAACCAGCTCAACGACCTCGCCGGCTGTCTCGACGACCTGTGGCAGGACATCCTTTCCAGCCGCCGCCGCTTCAAGCTTTACCGTCAACTCAAGATGTACAACGACCCCACCCTCAATCCTGTCCTCTATCGAAACACCGCCGTAAATCCGCCCCCACCAAAGGGGAGTTGACCTTCTCTCTTCGCTCCCGTATAAAACCGAAGCAAGTCCTCGCTACAATTTGTCACGTTGGAATCAGCGCCGCACGTCGGGCCGAATACAGGGAACAATGGCAACGAAATTTGTAAACTCGAAGTTGTCCTCGCAATCCGAAGCCACCTCGCCCGTCCAGAAGAAGCCCCGAACCCTGGCTGGCGCAGTCCCCACCCCAAACGATGACGCCCGCAAGAAGACCGTCACGCTCTATGAAAGCGCCCTCCGTCTCATGCAGGCCGGCAAGTACGATAAGGCGCACACCATCTTCAACGAGATGCTCGCGACCGCTCCCCACGATCTCGCCGACCGCATCCGCATGTACATTTCTGCCTGCGTCGCACAGATATCCAAAGGCTCCACCAACTTCCAATCCCACGAGGAGCGTTACGACTACGCCATCTCCCTCCTCAACCACGGACATTACGAGGACGCCCGCGAACATTTCCAGGCAATCCTCCTCGAAAAACAATCCGCCGACTACGCCTTCTACGGCCTCGCCCTTCTCGCCAGCATGACCGGCGAAACGCAGAAGTGCATCGAGCACCTCACCGAAGCCATCCGCCTCAACTCCCAGTACCGCATCCAGGCACGCTCCGACAACGACTTCGACGGCGTAGCCGACGACCCCCGCTTCACCGAACTCCTCTACCCCGAAGCCTAAGACCACAAAGCCCCTTCGCGACCTTTGCGTTTGCAGTTGCCGTTGCCTTTCTGGTTTGTCATTCCCGAAGGGAATCTGCGTCTGCCGTTGCCCTCTTGATGCCAGACACGCCCGTTCCGCACTACACTGTAACCGGCGCATGAACTCATCCACCTCCAGCCAGCTTAGGGTCGTCGCAATCGGCGGCGGCACCGGTCTATCCACGTTGTTGCGAGGCTTGAAGCGCTACGTTGCGACCCCCGGAGCGCCCCCGCAGGGCGACCGCCGCACCCGCCACAAGACAAAGCCCTGCCTTGACCTCCCCTGCCTCATCCGGGAGCTCTCCGCCATCGTCACGGTCACCGACGACGGCGGCTCCTCCGGCCGCCTGCGCGAAGACCTCAACATCCTCCCCCCGGGCGACGTCCGCAACTGCATGGTCGCGCTCTCGGAAGACGAGCACCTCCTCTCCCAGCTCTTCCAGTACCGCTTCACGCAAGGCGACCTCGAAGGCCACAGCTTCGGCAACCTCTTCGTCGCAGCCCTCTCCGGCATCACCGGAGACTTCGCCGAAGCCGTCCAGATGTCCTCTCAAATTCTCGCCACCCGCGGCCGCATCTACCCCTCCACCAACACCAGCGCCACCCTCATCGCCGAGATGGACGACGGCTCCCTGGTTCACGGCGAAACCAACATCACCGCCTCCAAACACAGCATCGTCGAGCTCATGATCGAGCCCGCCGACTCCCATCCGCTCCCTGAAGCCCTCTCCGCCATCGCCGCCGCCGACCTCATCACCCTCGGCCCCGGCTCGCTCTACACCTCGGTCATCACCAATCTCCTCGTGCGCGGCATCCCGGAAGCCCTCGCCGCCTCCCGCGCCACCCGTGTCTACATCTGCAACCTCATGACCCAGGCCAACGAATCGCTCGGCCTCACCGCCTCTCAGCACATCGAAAAAATCTTCAATCACTCCGGCGACCGCATCTTCGACTACGCCCTCATCAACACTGAGCCCATCGCCCCCGCCACCCGCGAGCGCTACGCCCTCGAAGGCCAGAGCCCCATCGAGCCCGACCTCGACCGCATCCGAGCCCTCGGCGTCGAACCCATCACCGGCAACTTCGTCCACGAAGACGACCTCCTCCGCCACAACTACGATCGCGTCGCCGAAACCCTCATCCTCCTCGCCCAGCAGCGAATGATTTCACCCCAACAGCAACTCGCCTCCGTTGTCTAAGGAGGATACGAAGTCGCGCCTTCCCGTTTTGAACCTTTTCCTAATCCCTAAC
>CAZZYB010000423.1:0-4080 GCA_964658125.1 uncultured Acetobacteraceae bacterium
GCCCAGCAGCGACACGGCATGCACCTTGCCAGACGATTGCGCACTCGCGGTCCCCAGCGCTGGCAAAAGGATCTCCGTTCCCGGCCAACCCATGACAAATGCGAAGATGGACTTTCCCTTACTCGTATATCGAATGTCCTCGCCAGTCATGTCCGGTTTCTTCGTCTCGTTGAATCTCCCATTGCCTGCCAGCAATTTGGTCGACGGTCCATCGCCGTATGTCTTCCACGGCTTGGACGCAAAGATGCCCTCCCCATTCACCGCCATCCAAGCTGTGATTCCATCGAGCGTCTTCATCTCCTCGGCGTCGAGCTCTCCCGAGTTTGGCAGCGGAAAGTTCAGCAGCAGGTTGCCATTCTTGCTGACATTGTCGACCAGCAGATCCACTACCTTCTTCGCTGTCTTGTAGGTGATCCCCTTGTGATAGTGCCACTCTCCGATGCAAGTGTCCGTCTGCCACGGCACCGGCGAGATGCCATCCATGACGCCGCGTTCCTTATCCAGCACTCCCAAACCGCCCTGCGCCACATCCTTTGTCGATTTCGTGAAGTACACGGCCTCAACCCTGCCGCCGTGTCGTCTCGCACTCACGTTGTACAATTCGGCGACCGTCGACAACCCATACTCATCGAACGGGACACCACCGTCCGTGTACAGCATGTCCGGCTCGTGCTGATCCACAAGATCCTTAACCCGCAGGTAATACTCCATCTTCCACTTCTCGGGTGACACTCTGCCCATGGCCTGTGCGGTCTTCACAAAGTCCGCCGGCATCGGAGTCAAGTCGTGGTAAAGGTCGGCGTAAGCCGGATCCACCCCGTCGTAAGGAACGCCCGCCAGATCGCCGGTCGAATCGCTTCCATGCGACACCGCCAGCCAGTCATACGAATTAGAAAGATGCTCGCTCACTCCGAATTTCATGCCGCGTCTTCTTGCCGCTGCCGCCCACTGGCCCACGATGTCACGCTTCGGACCACTTGCAACTGCGTTCCACCGCAGCTGGTGCTTCGAGTTCCACATGTCGAAGTTGTCGTGATGTACTCCCATGGAAAAGAAATATTTCGCCCCTGCTCTCTGATACAGATCCATCAGATGTTCAGGGTCCCACTTCGCCGCCTTGAAGTTCTGCACAACTTCTTTGTATCCCGACTTCGAAGGATGTCCGAACGTCTCCAGGTGAGATTTGTACTGCCGCTCACCCTGGATGTACATCCTGCGCGCGTACCAATCCCCTTGCTCTGCTCCCGATTGGGGTCCCCAGTGCGACCAGATCCCGAATTTGGCTTCTCCAAACCACGCCGGGATTTCGTACTTCTGCAACGACTCCCGAGTCCCGGTGAAGGGTCCTGGAGTCAGCGGAAGCGATACCGAAGGCGAAGCCGCTTGAGAAAACGCTCTTCCTGATTTGAGAGTAACGGCGGCGAAGAGGGCGATGGCGCGACGTCTAGTCATATTCATCTGCTGTTACCTGCTTTCAAAGGTGGCTTACTACAACGCTTGATTACTACTTGTCAGTTCGGAATGGAGCTGCGGGCAGACCGTCCGCGTTGTAAAGATTCGCGCCCTCGGGATAATTGTCCCAGGCGTAGCGAACGGAAGCCGGTTCCGGGACGTCGGGATTCGAGACGACGAGGGTGCCACCATCGATCCGCGCGATAGCTGGCACGAACTTACCGTCCTTGCCTGCGATGGTGAATGTCTTGAGATCGCCACCCTTCGCCACCAACCCTCCGTCTGCATGAGTAAAGTGGATGCGGATGACGTTGCCTTCCGCCTTCATCGAGTCATACATGGGGCCGGAATACTCGATCTTGCGGCCATAGGTCCTGGCCAGCGCAATGCGGGCCAGCCGGTCGGCAACAGCCTGCTTGTCCTTGGGATGGATATTGACTGGATCGCCGATGTCGATGGTGACTGCCATACCGGTGTTGGGGATCTTGAGAACCGTGGCTTGGGCCTCCCGGACATCCGGGTTGTTGTACCAGGTATCCGGACGGTTTGGCCACGACTTGAGCGGAGCGAGCTGGCAGATATAGAAGGGAAAGTTTCCCTCACCCCAACGCTGACGCCAGTCTTCGATAAGAGTCGCTTGAAGTAGCGGATAAAGTTTGTAGCCTGTAGCGCCGCCGTTAATGGCCTCTCCCTGATACCAGAGGACGCCTTTGATGGCGTAAGGGATGATCGGAGCGATCATGCCGTTGTACATCACCGTTGGATTGTGCTGGTCCTGCACGGGATTCCGATTGCCGGGTCGTCGCGGGACAGGCTTCCCGTCGGCGCGGGCCTTATCGGCGGCCACCTGCCAGGCTTTGAGCGCGTCGGTCATGTCCGGCGGGTTCCTCTTATATTCAGCTACCCTGGTGTCGAAGGCGTCGATGAGTGGCTTCAATTGCGTATTGGCTGCGAGCGCTTCGCGGCTGGTCCAAGCCTCCGCGGTACTGGCGCCGAAAGCTTCCGTGATGATGCCGAAGGGGACCTTCAACTCTTTTTGCATGTCGCGCGCGAAGAAATAGCCGATAGCAGACATCTCCTTTACAGTTTCCGGCGTGACGACAAGCCATGTCCCGGAGATCTCCGTCTGCGGGTCGTAGCTGTTCTTCCATGCGCCCGTAAACATGCGGATCTGTGGGTAGTTGGCGGCGGCGACTTCCTCGACTTCGTTCTTCACGCCGGCGAAATAATGTCTCGTGGTCGTAGCGACGGTGAAGTCCATGTTGGACTGGCCCGATCCCAGCCACACCTCACCCACCAGAATGTCTTTGATCAGGAGCGAGGGCTCGTTGGCTTTGTTGCCCGCGATGGTCATCTCGAATGGGCCGCCGGCTTTTAGCTTGGACAAGCGCACCATCCATTTACCAGAGGTACTGTCGGCGACGGCGGACCTTGTCTGGCCGTTGAACTTGATGGTGATTTTCTCCCCTGCGGCGGCCGTGCCCCAGATAGGAACCTGCATGCCGCTCTGCAGCACCATGTGGTCGCTGAATAACGAGGAGGGTTTGACTTGTGCGGAGGCTATCCCCGCAAAACACGTCGTAACGCAGAGCGCAATGATGAGCAAAAGGTTCTTGGTAAGTTTCATAAGGTGTCGTCTATTAGATCGAGCGGATAGGACATCAGAGTGCGATTGGCGGAACTTACGTTTGTTGATGAGATCTATTGAGCCGCAGGTGTCGAATCTACCTCAGCGGATGTGAAATCTCTATCGAGTTCAACCTCTCTGCACGGTGTTCAGCAGCGTTCCCTTTACCGTTTTTTGCTGCAATAGAACTCACGCACTCCCCAAAGGCATATCTCCATCTATGCGAAGTACAAAAGGCATCGCCGAGGGAGAGACGTTGGCTGGAAGCGTGACTTTAAGGCTCGATGGGGTCTGCTGAAAGCGCAGCGGCATGTTGTGACCCAGAAGAGTAACCCGTTCGACTTTTGCCTTCCCTGCGGCCACGCAGGTCAAGCTCGCTTCAGCCGTAGGCCGAACGTAGCCGATGGCGTAAAGAACTCCTTTCGCGACAGTAAAGCGGAAATCCGCTTCCGACGGGGCGGGAACACTTTGGCGGCCCATTCTTGGGCCCTGCACGGCGGTTGAACCGCCCTTCCAATCTCCGGGAGGCTCCGACGGAATCATAGGTCCCTCTCCCATGTGAACCCAGGGGCGGGACCCATAGATCGCCTCTCCGTTGACCCTGAGCCATTCACCGACTGCAAGCAGCGCCTTTTGCTGTACCTCTGGAATAGACCCATCGCCCATAGGGGAGATGTTCAGAAGCAGATTGCCGCCCATGCTCGCAAGTTCCATCAGCTCGCGAATCACACTCTCGGGCGTGCGAACGGTCATGCCATCCGTGTATCCCCATGTGCTCCCGAGCGAGTCGTCTACCTGCCATCCGGCCGCGTTATAAATCGCCTTTGGAGCCCGTTGCATCTTTTCAAAGTCCTGCACGCTGCCAAACAGATAAGCCACATCCTTCGTAGCCAGCGTCGCGTCCTTCACCCTGTTGTAGTAGTACGCCGCCGCCCGCAGTTTCACCTCGTCATACGCTCGCGTGTTCACGCCGTTATCGAAATAGATCATCTGCGGCTCAT
>CAZZYB010000424.1:0-4073 GCA_964658125.1 uncultured Acetobacteraceae bacterium
CGTTGAGCGCAGCCTTCATGCCGCTGGTGCCGGAGGCTTCGTAGGGACGCAGCGGAGTGTTGAGCCAGACGTCTACGCCTTGGGTTAGCTGCTCGCCGAGTTCCCAGTCGTAGTTTTCGAGGTAGAGAATTTTTAGGGCGGAGGAGTTGGCTTTGGCGGCCGAGGTGAAGACGTCGCGGATGAGACCCTTGCCGGCGATGTCTGCGGGATGGGCTTTGCCGGCAAAGATGATCTGCAGGCCGCCGAGTTTTTCGGCGATTTCTTCGAGGCGTGCGGTGTCGGTGAAGAGCAGCGAGGCGCGCTTGTAGGTGGCTACTCGGCGGGCGAAACCGAGGGTGAGGATGTTGGGGTCGAGGACGACGCCGGTGCGCTCTTTGACTGTCGCGAAGAGGCGCTGCTTGCCGATGGCGTGGGTGGCCGTGATGGTTTCGGGAGCGATGCCGTAGACGGAGCGGAAGTACTGGTTGTCGTGGCGCCAAGCGGGGACTTCCGTGTCGAGAAGCTGCTGGAAGGGCTGCGAGAGCCAGGTGGCGGCGTGGACTCCGTTGGTGATGGAGTGGACGGTGTACTCGGGGAACATCTGCTGCGAGACTTTGCCGTGCTGCATGGCGACGCCGTTGACGAAGCGCGAGAAGCGCAGCGCGATGTAGGTCATGTTCATGAGGCCGTTGTGTAGACAGCCGAAGCGCTCGATGGTGGAGGCGCGGTCGTGGCCGAGGACCGTGTACATCTGGTCGAGGCCGAACTGGTCGTGTCCGGCGGGGACGGGAGTGTGCGTGGTGAAGACGCATTGCTGCTGCACGGCTTTGACATCGGCTTCCGTGGCGTCGCGGAGCGGGACGCCGTCGAGATGGTCTTCCAGGAGGCCGAGGGCTAGCAGGGCGGCGTGGCCTTCGTTCATGTGGCAGACTTCGGGGCGTGCGCCGAGGGCGTGCAGGAGCTCGATGCCGCCGATGCCGAGGATTGTTTCCTGGCAGAGGCGGTAGTAGGTGTCGCCACCGTAGAGGTGGTCGGTTAGGCGACGGTCCCAGGGGTCGTTGCCTTCGACGTCGGTGTCGAGGAGGAAGACGGGAATGATGTGGCCGGAGGTTCCGACGACGTCGAAGCGCCAGGCGCGGACGAGGACTTCGCGGCCCTGCATGGTGACGGCGACAACCTGGTCGGCGGCGGGGAGAGTGGTTTCGGGGGACCAGACTACGTCGGACTCGGTCTGCTGGCCCTGCGCGTCGAGGTGCTGCTGGAAGTATCCGCGGCGATGGACGAGTGAGACGGCGACCATGGACGCGCCGGTGTCGGCTGCGGAGCGGAGAGTGTCGCCCGCGAGCATGCCGAGGCCGCCCGAGTAAGTGGGGACGTCCTTGGCGAGCGCGATTTCCATGGAGAAGTAGGCGATCTTGCGCTGGGTGAGGTCGATGGAAGGGGCGGAAACAGCAGGGGCGGGGCCGTGGTTCTGGGGAAGGCTCATGCGTTAAAGATTCCTTTTGCGTCCGGCGGTGCTTACGGGCCGGCGGGGGTTCTTTGAAGTGTTTCCTCAAAAGCACTACATAGGCGTGTCACCGCAAAAGCGCCGCAGTACTCAATTTGGACTGTGGTACATCCTGTAAGACAAGTCTACCGAATTTCAGGAGCGACTTCGGTCACATAAACGTAACAAAAGAGTGAGCGAAACTTCATGAAGTTAAATGTTCAAACGCGGATGGACTGTGATAGTTGCGAGTCAGGCGGGGGGAAGGCCGATCTTTAGGAAGAGGCTTATCGTGACTGCAAGAACGAAAGCTAGCGTTGTGATGGAGGCCCAGGGTTTGAGGCGGCGACGCAGGGCTTCGAATAAGAGGATGAGCAGAAAGAGGATTCCGGCGAAGATGAGGCCGTCCGCGATGAGGATGCGGGTGGAGCTGACCTGGGTCTTGATGACGGGGATCGGGTTGAATGCCGTGGTGCCGGACTGCATGGCGCGCATCTGCTGGGCGAGACGAACGACATCCCAGTTGCCGCCGATTTCGAGAAGGCCGCCGAACGCGAGGAGTTGAAGCAGGAAGAGGATGATGCGCTTGGCCACGGTGCTCTCCAGAAAGGGATGTTGCTATTTTACAGCGCGGGATTCAGTTAGATGGGGCTTCGAAGGCGAGGAAGCGGCGTTCGAGTTCGTACTGCTGGGTGGCGCGCTCGCTGGTGGCAAGGAATCTTTTGCAGGGGCCGGATAGGAAGGCAGTCGCGGTGATCGGAGCGGCGCAGGGGGCCTGGCGGTGGGTGAAGTTGTCGGGGGAGGTGTAGAGGCTGGGGCCGGGGAGGAAGGAGTGCTCGAGGGAGGCGCGGGCGGATTGCTTGAGGTCGGCGTAGGTGAGGTTCTGGTCGAGGACGGCCTGGACGTAGTTGTGGGTGAGGTCGGTGCGGGAGACGCCCTCGTCGTCGGTGGAGAGGGAGAAGGGGACGTGCGCGGCTCGGTAGGCGGCGAGCGGGTGGTTGGTGCCGGTGATGCCGAGGATGCCTTCGTTGGAGATGAGGTTGATCTCGACGTCGATGTGTTTGGCGGCCATTTCTTTGAGGAGGGCTTGAGGATTGTCTTCGTGGAGTATGTCTACGCCGTGGCCGATGCGCTCGGCGTGGCCTAGCTGGACGGCTTCGCGGATGTGGAAACTGAGGCCGTCGGGGGGAACGAGGCCGGGGGCGAGTTCGCCGGCGTGGAGCGAGATGTGGATCTTGGGGTAGACGCTGTGGAGGTAGTCGAGCATCAGCATCTCGGTGTGGTACTCGGCCATGGCGTCGCGGCGGTCTTCGGCGCGGACGAAGTTGATGCCGACTACTTGTTCGGGGTGGGTGGAGGCTAGTTCGAAGCCGAGAAGGGTTTGGGCGAAGACTTGTTGGGGTGGGAAGCCACGGAGGACTTGGTAGAGGAAGTGCGTTTGCACGGAGCAGCGCGAAAATGGGACGAGAGACTGCAAATCGGAATTGCGGACTCTGCCGGTCGTCATCGCTTTCACAGCCAGTGGTACGAATTGCGGGCCAAGTCCGCTCTCCGTGTCGCAATGCTCCAGCGTTCTGCGGTCGGTCTCAGCATCCATGAGTTCTTTCGTGTCGATAGCAACGTCGTCGCGCAGACCGCCGGCGAGGAGGGCATCGCGCAATTTGGCGAGGACGGTCATGTGGTTGGCGTCGTTGAACTCTGCGGGCCAGCCTAGCTTGTAGCCGAGCGCGACTGCGTCCTTGTAGGTGGGGCTATGCATGATTTCGAGGTATTGCTCATTTTGTGAAGCGGCGCGGGTTGCCAGTTCGTCGAGCCATGCGCCTTCGGCGTTTTTCACCCCATCAAAGCGGCTGAAGGTCCCGAAAAACTGGTCGTGGCCGCTGAAGCCGGCGGAGGGAACGAAGCTGCGCATGGAGAAGCTGTTGATGAGCTTGTCGTAAAGCTGCTGGTCCTGGATGGTGTTTGCGGCGGAGATTGTGCCAGCAGGGCAGACGGCTTGCGGTGGAATGCTCCGGGTGGTGCCGGTGTTCTTCGCGAAGGCTAGCTTGACGGTGTCGACGCAGAGCAGCTGATCGGCCGCTTCGCGCAGAAACGTCTCCGCGTAGATGGCTCCGGAGAGGTGCATGTGGAGGTCTGCGCCCTTGGGGAAGGGCTTGAGGAAGGCGTAGAGCGCGGGGGCGCCGGCTTTGCGAGCGGCGCTGAAGGCGCGCTCGGCGCGGGCATTGGCGGGTGATTGCGCTATGGCAGTGAGGGAGAGGGCGAGCGCGGCAGCGGCGAAGCGCAGCATTTTGGAACGCATGATGGAACCTCCGCCCCGGCACGGGGTTTCGATCTGGCCTGGAGCGATGTTTCAGGATAACGCGAGGGCGCACCGGGGACGCAGATCCCCTGCGCGGTGACAACAAGAACCAAAGCGCGTTTTGCGGTGATGGGGTCGGGTTGCTATACTGTGGGTCGACGTTCCGAAGACCTCGCGCGACCCGCGATGACGGTCAAGAGTCCCTTCCCCAGGCAGGCGATTTCGAAACGACTACGGAAGGGCGGACTTGGCCGCCCGGCTGGAATTGTACTGCCAAGGCCAGATAGCTCAGTGGTAGAGCGCGGCCCT
>CAZZYB010000425.1:0-4058 GCA_964658125.1 uncultured Acetobacteraceae bacterium
AGCAATCAGACCATTGCCAAATCCATCAAATAGATGCCCGAAGGGCGATAGCGCCCCGCCAAAAAACATCAAGGTAGCGACGCACCCGACGGTAATCATGTTGGCGTACTCAGCCATAAAGAACATTGCAAACTTCATCGAGCTGTACTCAGTGTGGTAGCCCGCAACCAGTTCCGACTCCGCCTCCGGGAGATCGAACGGCGAGCGGTTGGTCTCCGCGTACGCCGCCATCAAATAAATAAAGAAAGCAACAAACTGCAGACCGCCAAATATATTCCAAGAGAGCATGCCCATGTGGCTCTGCGAGTCCACAATGTCCCTCAGCCGCAGCGACTGCGCCCGCATCACAACACCCACCAGCGAAAGCCCCAGCGCCAGCTCATAGCTGATCACCTGCGCGGTAGCGCGCAGCGAACCGAACAGCGAATACTTGTTGTTCGACGACCATCCCGAAAGCGCAATCCCATAAACGCCAATCGATGTAATACCAAGCACCACCAGCAGCCCAATATTCAGGTCGGCGACCTGCGTCAGGTCGACACCCTTGTAATACGTCCGCGCGCCGAACGGCACCACCGCAATTGAAATCAACGCGCATCCCAGCGCAATGATCGGAGCCAGCACAAATAACGGCCTCTCCACCGCCAGCGGCATCATGTCTTCCTTAAGGAAAAGTTTTATACCGTCAGCCAGCGGCTGCAGCAGACCAAAAGGCCCCACCCGCGACGGTCCCCAGCGGTTCTGCATCCGGCCCAGGACCTTGCGCTCCAGCAGCACCGTATAAGCGACCGCCGTAAGTGTGATGACCAGCACAACCGCGATCTTGACGACCGTGATAAGCAGGAAAATTTCAAATGATGTCAGATGCTTCATTCGTTTCCGAGTCTTGGATTATTCCGCGTCCGGGTAGTAACGCTGGTGGAAAATAAAGTGGAGAAGGAGGCTAATCGGCGGCAAGATGGTCGGCAACCTCCCGGTTCTGATGACGCTGCACATCCTGCAGCTGCGGCGAAAAGCGCGTAAGCGAGCCCGAAGTAAACAATGAATCGTTCGAAGGCAACACAAGATCATTCCGAGTCGAAATCTGCACCGGGTCACCGGCCGCAGGCGTCAGGTGCTGATCATTTCCAGAAAGCAATTGCAGCCGCCTCAGCTTGTCATAACCCGGCACCAAACGCTGGATTTCATCCAGAATTGCAAATGGATCAAACGGCGAAAGCTTCGGCTCAAGATTATTCGCGGTCAACCAAACCGCATGGCGATCAGCTTCACCCGACTGTGCGCCCCGGCTCTGCCCCAGGTCCGCACGTAGACCCTTGCCAAAAGGAACAAGCTGCTTAATCTCATGTCCAAACTTATCGGCCAGCCGCACGATCAATTCAAAATCCGATCGTGTCCCGGACTTGTCAGCAGCCTTAGACACCAGTTGTAGATCACCATAAGAATTCGTTACCGAGCCAGACTTCTCGTACAAGTTCGCAGCAGGGAAGACCACATCCGCCAGCAATGCCGTCTCAGTCAGAAACAGATCCTGGACAACTACGAAAGTATTCGCCAGCGAAGTAGGATCGAGGTTATACCGCGCCACAGGATTCGAACCGACAACATAAAGCGCAGCCAGCTTACCCGCCGCCGCAGCGTCGAACATCTCCACAAGATTCAACCCGGCGTTGCCTGAAGTCTTGTACTCATCCGCCATCGCCGACCCGCTCAGCGGCTGATAACCCGGCAGCACATCCGGCAGAACACCCATATCAGCCGCTCCGCGAGAATTCGCGTAATCAGCCAACAGCGCAAACTTCGCACCCGGCAACGAGGCAACAAGCTTCTGCAGATCGGCGCCGCGTACTTCGTTCCCAATCAGCACAACCAGCTTCTCTTCTCCGCGCACACCAACCGCAAACTCGTTCTGCGCAGAGAGCGACTCGATAAAGCTCCCGTACCCAAACTCCGCCACCTCAAGAAAGGCCTTTGCCTGGCGCTTCAGCTTGATATCAGAATGGTTCGCAATATACAGCCGCGCTCTGTTCAGACGCACTGCCGTCCGCAAATTCCACGCAGTCAGCGGAGCCTGGTTCGTCGGGTCGCCCCCCACGAGCAACACCGCCGGCGCGTTCAACACATCGCGCTGCGATGCCGTCTGCCCAGTCGCACCCACAGCCTGCGCAAACGCCACATAATCAGCCGTGCGATGGTGATCGATATTGTTCGTCCCAATCACCGTCCGCGCAAACTTCTGCAGCAAATAATTCTCTTCGTTCGTCGTACGGTTCGACCCGATCACACCAATCGAATCCGCTCCACGTTCATCCCGCAACTCACGCAGCTTCTTCCCCGCAAACGTCAGCGCTTCTTCCCAGCTAACCGGCTTCAGCTTCCCATCCGCCTGCCGAACCAGAGGCGAAGTCAGCCGCTCGATATTGTTCGCAAAGTCGAAAGCGTACCGCCCTTTATTGCAAAGAAAATCTCCATTGATACCCGACTTGTCGCGATTGTCGCCACGCACAATCTCCGCGCCATCAGCCACAGACCGCACACCCAGCGTCGTCTTGCACCCATCGCCGCAATGCGTGCATATCGTCGCAACGTGATTCATCTCCCACGGCCGCGTCTTGTAGCGATAAGCCCCCGAAGTCAGCGCCCCCACAGGACACGCATCGATGCACATCCCGCACTGCTCGCAGTCCAGATGCGGCAGGTCAGCAGGAGAAAGCTGTGCCGGCACATTCGGCGCAATCACGGACGAGCTGCCGCGGTTCTGAATCCCCAGCGCAAACACATCCATCCCCTCGCCGCACATGCGCACACACCGATAGCAAAGAATGCAGCGCGGCCGATCAAAGTACACCACCGGCGACCACTGCTGTTCGTCGCGATGGTTCTTCGGTTCGGCATAGAAGCTATCCGCCGCGCCGTACTTGAACGTCATGTCCTGCAACTCGCACTCGCCGCCCGCGTCGCACACCGGGCAATCGAGCGGATGATTTCCCAGCACCATCTGCAGCGTAGCCTTGCGCGCCTGCGCAATCTCCGGAGTCTCCGTCGCGACCACCATGCCTTCGGCAACAGTCGTCGTACAAGCCGTGGCCAGCTTCGGAGCCTTCTCAATCCGCACCACGCACATGCGGCAAGCCGCCTGCAGCGACAGCCCCGGATAGTAGCAAAACGCAGGAATCTCAATACCCGCAGACTTGCAAGCATCAATCAGCAGAGTCCCTGCCGGCGCGGTGATTTTCTTGCCATCAACTGTGAGCGATACATCGGGCATGGACTAGTGGGCTCCCGCGAGCTCAGGCTCGCCGACGGGTTGAATCTGGATAAGAGGATGCTCGACGCGCGCGCCGTCAAGATACTCCTCGAACTCTTTGCGAAATTTCTTGACGAACCCCAGCGTAGGCATAGCCGCCGCATCGCCAAGCGGACAAAACGTCCTGCCCATCATGTTTTCGGCCAGGTACTGAATGTTGTCGATGTCCTTCTTGTTGCCGCCGCCCGCATGAAAACGCGTCAGCGTTTTCTTGATCCAGTCCGTTCCTTCGCGGCAGGGAATACACCAACCGCAGCTCTCGTGCTGATAGAAGCGAATCGTCCGCAGCGCAAACTCCACAATGCTCACCGTCTCATCGAGCACCACAATCCCACCAGACCCCAGCATCGTCCCCGCCTTCGCCATCTGGTCAAAATCCAGACCCACATCAATCTCATCCGCCCGCAGCACAGGGCACGAAGCCCCACCCGGAACCACAGCCTTCAACTTCTTGCCATTAGGAATTCCACCCGCCACATCATAAATCGCCTTGCGCATCGAGTAACCCATAGGCAGCTCATATATACCCGGCCGCTCAACGTGTCCGCTGATCCCAAACAACCGCGTCCCACCGTTACGTTCCGTGCCGAGCTTCGCGTAAGCCTCACCGCCCATCAACAAAATATGCGGCGCATTCGCAATCGTCTCCGCATTATTAATCACAGTCGGCCCACCATACAGCCCAACCACAGCAGGGAAGGGCGGCTTGATCCGTGGCACCCCCCGTTTGCCTTCAAGCGATTCCATCAGC
>CAZZYB010000426.1:0-4035 GCA_964658125.1 uncultured Acetobacteraceae bacterium
GGTGGTGGGGAGGGAGTTTTGGGGGGTGGTGGAGTCGAGTTGCGTGGGGTCGCTGAGGCGGGAGTTTGGAGTGGTGGGGGTGAGGTCTCGGAGCTGATCGAGATCGTCACCGGAGACGTAGCCGCGGGCTTCGAGGAGGAGGGTTGCGGAGGCGCGGAACTCGGCGTCGGTGGCGAGGCGGCGGTAGAGGGTTTCGTCGCTGATGCCGTCTTCCTGGAGCGGGAGGCCGGAGTCGCGGATGCGCTCGGCGAGGAGCTGTTTGAGCTCGATGGCGATCTCGGGGCGCTGCTGGGCGAGGCGGACGATTTGCGCGGCGGGGAGGGAGGTGTCCTCGCGTGTTGCGCGTTGCTGCTGCTGCGTGCGGGTTGTGGGCGTTGGCGTGGACTGATCGCTGTAGGGCGATGTGGGTTCGAGCGGTGGCAGCGAGTCGTTGGACTGGCGCGTCTGGGCGTGGGCAGCGGTGGCGAGGAGGGCTGCGAGGAGGATGCGGCTGAGGAGTCTCATGATGCGCCTCGCTTGCCCGCGGCGAGGAGGGTGGGACGCGGCTGTGGTGTGGTGGCGAGAATCTTTTTCCAGCGTGGAGCTTCGAGCATGTAGCGGTAGCCCTGTGTGATGTGAAAGCGAAGGCGAAAGAGGACGAAGGTCATCTGTGAAGAAACGGCGCGGAGGCGTGAACCGCTGTGTGCGTGGATGACTCGGGGAGCGCGATGGAGAGGGATGAGGCGGCGGCGCCTGGTTCGTGAACTGTTGGCGGTGAAGTGGGGTTGCAGCAGGTAGAGCTTGGTCCCGGGGTACGTGGCCATGATGGCGTCGAGGCCGTAGCGGTCGATCCAGAGACGCATGTGCGGGTCGAGCGCGTCAACGGTCCAGGAGGTGAGCTCTTCAGGGGCGAAGGGGCCGAAGGTGAGGGTGGTGATGAGGATAGCGGCGCCGATGGCGGTGCGGAGTTCGGTGTCTGCGGCGGCCTCCGCGCGGACCTGCTGCCAGAAGGCGCGCTCGGACTTGAAGTGGAGTACGAGATGGCGGAGTTCGAGGAGCCAGCTTAGGCGTGTCCACTCGCCGCGGAGGTGTTTGAAGAGGTGGGTCGCCTGGGCGATAAAGATTTCGGGGGCGTTGAGGATGGGGAAGGTGAAGCCGTCGAGGGTGGACCAATCGCGGCGGGCGGTGAGGTTTGCCTGGTGCGGTGCTACTTCAAAGTGGATTTCTACAGAGCGCTGCGGTTTGGGCTTGTAGAGGTCGTCGATCGAGGGGACGGTTGAAGCTCCGGACTTGAACTCCCACACGTGGCCGCTGACGCCGGTGAGGACGTAGCCGAGGTCGGTGAGAGTGACGGCGCAGGTTTGGATGTGGGCGACTTCGGTGAGGAAGTCGAGGTCGAGCTGAAGGCGGAGCGCAGCATCTGGACAGGCGTGGGGAACGAGCGTGATGCCCTTGAGGTTGACGAAAGGGACGCCTGCCGCGGTGAAGGCGTTGTTGATGCGGACGAATTCGGCGAAGGTGTCGGCGGTGCGGTCGCGGTTGTCGGCGAGGTTTTGTTGCAGGCGTTCGAGGACTGGGGTTGGGAGCGAGGCTTCGAAGCCGAGTTGCTGGATGCGTTGAAGGAAGTAGAGAGCGAGGCCGGAGGAGTCGATCCAGCGGAAGGTGTCGGTCCAGGCGCTGAGGGGAAACGCGGCCAGAGCAGCAGCGTGCGCTTTAGCCGGGTGGGGCCGAAATGTTGCGACGATCGCGTCTGCCAGGGGCCTGTGCATGTTGCTGCTTTCTTAGTGCTGGTACATTTCGGGTTCGCCGGCACTTCCCGCTTTGGGGAGGTGGCGGATGAAGAGTACGGTGGACCAGATTTCGTCGTCGGAGAGGATGCCGCTGGAGCCGGGCATGCCGGAGGGCGAGAGGCCGTTGTCGATGACCCACTTCAGCTGGCCGTCGGTGTAGGACTGAATCGTCGGCGAGTTGAGCGGAGGGACGGGCGGGGAGAGGCGCTGGGCAAAGGGCACGCCGGTGTTCTGGCCATCCATGCCGTGGCAGGCAACGCAGTAGTGCGAGAAGGCCTCTTTGCCAGCGGCTATATTTTCCGCCGTGGGTGAGAGTGGGTTCTTCTGCTTTTTGTTGCCGACGGTCATGTGATGTTTCCAGCCAGTCATAAACCTGGTTTCAGCTTTGCCGGGGGGCGTGGCTTTGCAGCCGCTCAGTGCGGCTGAGATTGCTGCGAGGGTGAACGCGGTCGATAGGGGGCGGCAGATCATTCGGTCACTTGCAGAGTGAGGGTCATGGTGCCGTGGCCGGAGCCGCAGAAGTGCGAGCAGTGTCCGACGAAGGTTCCGGTTTTGTCTGGTGTGAAGGCGAGTTCGCGGGTGCCGGCGGTGCCGATGTCGGCCTTGAGATTGAGGTCTGCAAATTTGATTCCGTGCGCGACATCGACGGAGTGCAGGACGAGCACGACCGGCTCGCCTTTCTTGACGGTGATCTCGGCGGGGATGTACTCGAAGCGCTTGGCGGTGACTTCAATACGGCGCGGAGTGTCTGCTGCCTGGATGCCTGGCGCGTGGCTGATGGAGGCGAGCATCAGCAGGCAAGGGATGACTGCGAGCGATGCGAGGCGTGGAAACAATTTCATTTCAGACCTTTCTGGAGAGGCGGGAGGGTGAAATCGGCGGGATGATTTGGGTCATCCCGCCGCATGCAGCAAGCGAGAATGTGCGGCGGTCTGGAACCGAGTGGGGAGGCTCGGGAGCTTCTCGGAAAAGAGTGCAGTGGTACATGCACAAAACTTACGTGTCGAGGCACAGCCAGTTGTCACGGTGCAATGGTGCCGATGTCATGCGTTTGTAATTCCGTGACCCGGTCGCCGAGGACTGCGGGGATGAGGTGATTGAGGAGTTCGGAGGAAGAGATTTGTGGAGCGAGGAAGGCGAGCAGCTCACGTGTGTCGCGATCAAAGATGAGGACGGTGGTGGTGCCGCGCAGGAGGGTGTTGAGGTGGCCGGAGTTGATGTGCGTCAGGGTGGCGGCGTCTTCGGTGACTGTGTGGTCGACGATGATTTTGAGGTGAGTGACGGTGTGTAGCGGCGGGGCCTCTTTCTGGAGTGCAGAGATGAGCGCTTCGGAGTTCGACTCGACGCGGGTTTGGTCGAGCGTGAAGGTGTAGGGTGTGGCGACGAAACGCTGGAGCAGGTCGGGATGGGATTCGCTCATGCAGTCCAGTCCTTGCAGCGATCTTCGAAGAAGGCTTCGAGTTGTTGGGCGATGTGGGCGGGTGGGCCACCGCACTCGAAGCTCCAGCATGGGAGCGCGGCGATGCTGTCCATGAGGGTGGAGCGGAGGGCGGCGGCTTCGGGGAGTTGTGGGGGGAGGCGCTCTACGCTGCGCTCCATGTAGAGGCGAGCTTCGGAGCTTGCGAGTGGGGTGAGGCGGGGGTTGGGGTCTGCGGTTCGATGGAAGAAGATGAGCATGCGGGGACGGGATTGTTGCTGGAGGCGCGCGCCGAAGGTTTCGTCGGCGTGGACTTCGTACGCTCGTTCGCCGTTCATCGAGATGTGGGTCTCGTGGCCTGCGAGCGATGGGAAGTGGCGGGCGGCGTCGGGTAGAAGCTTGATGCGGGCGGCTGTGCCGTGGGCGGTGATGACGCCGCGTGAGGAGGTGCAGTAGGTCCAGTCGTCGGAGATGTAGTCGAAGCCGCGCTGGGCGAGGGCGACGGCCAGGGTGGACTTGCCGGTACCGGAGTCTCCGGCGATGAGCATGGCGTTACCGCTGCGGGAGAGGCACGCGCTGTGGAGCGGGAGGATGCCGATGGTGGAGGCGAAGACACCGGCGGTGATGGGGAGGAGTACGCGGGGCCAGAACTCTTTATCGTGTGCGAGGGTTTGCGAGACTTTGGCGGTGACGACCTGGCGGCGGAGGTCGAAGACGAAGATGTTAGCGGGACCGAAGGAGGCGACGACTACGTGGTGCATACCGCGGAAGTGCGCGGGGCCGAGGGGCGAGAGGTCTCCGGTTGAGGCTTCGACGCGCTACCTTGCCCATTTGCGGGCTGCCTGGGAG
>CAZZYB010000427.1:0-4035 GCA_964658125.1 uncultured Acetobacteraceae bacterium
CTGGCGGCGGTCATGTCGAAGGTGTAGGTGTTCTTGTCGGGGTATTCATTGCCCGCAAAGCGGAAGGTGGTGAAGACGGCCGGGCGCATAAGGTTGATCAAGTGACCCTTACTGTCCAGCATGTCAGAGCGGTCCGTGGCACCTCCTCCATCTTTGTAGAAGAAACGCACGAGAGTCCCTGAAACGCCTTCGACGTCGGCACTGCCATCGGCTTGAGGATGAAGCCGGGCTGCGGCGGCAGGGGCGATGATTGTGGGGGTATAAGCGGTGTCGTAGAGGAAGACGCCGGTTGGTTCTTTGTTGATGGCGGTGGCCAGCAGGATTCTGTGTTCATCAATCAGGACATGCGACCAGTCCTTTTCAGACTCGGGAACCGTTGCGTCGGTCGGTGTGGTTCCTGCCGGCGAAGAATAAGGGGCCAGCGTCATGAAGCGACCGGGCCAGTTGAAGCTGATCAGGGAATCGCGAAAGAAGTCGGTACCGATAACGGCCTGACCATGTGGAAGCTGGACGTCCGGAAGCACATGAACCAAGCAGCGGGCGAAGTTCATGCCGGCCACTTGAAGATGATCGATGGACCCGAGATAGGGAGCCTTATTCTGACTCGCAATAGCGGGAACGACACCGAGGCGAGCCGCTTCGCTTTCGCTGAGAACAATGCCCGGAGCGGTGGAATCAATCTCCAGATTGGTTTTCTTATCTCCGAAGGAGGTCCGAACAGACCAGTCTCGTAAGGCCGTACCTGAATACTGGACGGGGGTGAGCTCGATTTTGGTGAGTTGGGTGATTGGCATTTGTGCGATGCAGGCGGTGCCGGCTTCAAGCAAAGTGGCTTCCTGCTCGAGACGCTGATGTCTGTCTGCTGCCATGTCCGGGGTGGATGCAAGAAGATTGCGGAAGCCTTTGGCATGCATTTGAGGAGGAAGTGTGGCGAAAAGAGCTTCGCTGATGTAAGAGTTCGTGACGGCGAGTTTATGAGCAACGATCAATTCTTTTTGCGCGCTGGCGTGCATGGAAGAAAGTTCGAGGACGCGGGCAACGCCGAAATGAGCCCGGGCGGAGCAGGAGTCGAGTTTTCGAGCGGCCACGAAAGCGTCACGGGCATCGTCCAGGTGACTGGCTCGGAATTGCGCGTCTCCGAGGACAGCTAACGCCTCCGCGGAATTAGGCAGAGCGGCCACCGCACTCTTAGCGGTTGCGATCGCCTGATCGACCTTGTCCTGTTGCAACTGGCTATCGACGAGACCGGCGAATGCGGCTTCGGTGGGAGCGGAGGTTCGCTGGGCGTCGTACAGGGCCTCTGCTCGAGCGAAGTCGCCTCTAGCGTACGCTCGGCTGGCTTCGGTCGTTGCCGATGGTGGAGTGGCCTTGCAGACGACATTTGTCTGGTTCTCCTGTTGCGCAAAGCCAATGGAAAAAGAGGAGAGAACGAGGAGGAGGGGTAGGAAACGGGACATAAGGGTCACCTGTGAGCTCGACTGGCGGTTCATCTTAACAGTAAGCGCGGGCTTTTGGCGAACCGCGGACTACACGCTTGCTGGCGCAGCGCTGACGGCTTTCACCGCCAGTCGTGCGAAATGGCTTAGAACGTTGAAGACAGGAGACACGTTGGTGCATGCGCGAACTCACAAATGGAACTAGCCGGTGCCGGACTTTTCTGGAACTGATTGAATGGTGTGCGCTGTGTTACGGTCTGGGGTCGAAGGTGGCGTTGAGCAGGTTGGCGAGGCGCTCGCCTGCGAGGGCGAGGCGGGCGTTGGCTACCTTTTTTGCGTTGGCTAGGTAGGTG
The DNA here is from genome assembly GCA_964658125.1 of uncultured Acetobacteraceae bacterium. GTDB lineage: Bacteria > Acidobacteriota > Terriglobia > Terriglobales > Acidobacteriaceae > Granulicella. Next base: position 1,790 of record CAZZYB010000427.1, read on the forward strand.
TTGGTGATGGTGTAGTGGACGGGGACGCCGAGAGCGGGGCCGATGGGTGTGTGGTAGACGGAGGCCTTGGATTTTTGCAGCGATTCCTTCGCCCAGTTGGCTGGGTCGGTGTCGGTGACGGCGGATGAGGCTTTCGGGATGGTGGCGGCTACTTTGGCGGCGAACTGGACGTCGAGAGGGCTAGCTGTGCCGGGGAGGGAGTCCCAGAAGGCGTGGAGTTCGGATGGAGGGGCGAACGTTTTTGCGACTTTGAGGTCCAGGGCTACGTCGGCGTCGTATCCGGCTTCGAACTTTGTGGCGATGGCTGCGGGGAGAGAGATGTCGACGCAGTTGCCGCCTATGTCGCCGTCGCCGTTGACGAAGCGGACAGCGCCGTGGAGAGGCTGATGGACGTCGCCGACGAGGTGCTCGAGCCAGAGGAGGTCGTAGGCCTGGAGGTCGGGAGTCTCGCCTGAGGCGAGGGCGTCACGGAGCTTGGCGATTTCTGTGACGGCGTTGGGTTGGGGAATGGCGGGGAGAGTGGTAACGGGCGGCGGAGGTACCGAGCCAAACCAGCAGTTCTTGGGGACGTCGGGGGGCGTTGAGGTGGCGGTGGCGACGGTGCCGAAGGGCTGGTCGATGAAGTGCCAGTAGCCGTGGCTGAAGGTGTCGGCGAAACCGATGTTGGAGGCTGGGTCGGGGTCCGTGGCGGGGTTGTTGCTGTCCGAGAGGAAGCGGTGCTTGAGGCTGTCCGCCCAGGTGGCGGCGCGCATGAAGAGGAACAATTCCTTCTGGTCGTCGGTGATGCCGGTGGGGAGGTCCTGGCTCCAGAGATCGAAGCCGGCGATGGTCTGGATGGTTCCGTCGGCTGCGGTGTGAGTGATGGGTGGAACCCGGGCGAGGAGAGCTGAGACGGCGGCGCGCGTGGTGGGGGTCATGTGCTGCCAGGCGATCCAGGCGACGACTTCGTGACCGGTGTTTCCCCAGGCGAAGGCGGGTTGGGGGATGGCGAGGATGGGGATGAGAATGGACGCAACGACGGCACTGCGGAGGGATTTGCGCATGGCGGTTCCTTTCGAAAGGAATGGGGCCGGAGGGATACCCGCCATCTTAAAGCAAATTTGTGTTTACGGGTGCAGGCAGGGCGCGGGATTCGCGTATGAGAGGGGCGGTTGGGACTGTCCGGTGATTGTGTCTACGGCTGGTGTTGCTGGGAAGACGATGTTCAACGCATGGGTAGGTTGGATTTTGTGGAAGGGATCGCTTCGCGAAATGCCCATCTACCAGACTATGAAGCCGTCGTGGAGATGGGCACCCGGATTGTGCGGCGGCTAGGCGTTTACGCCGTGGCACTTTTTGTATTTCTTGCCGGAGCCGCAGAAGCATTCGTCGTTGCGTCCGATTTTTGCGCCGGCGCTGCGGGGGGCTGGCGTGCCGTTGGAGGAGGAGCCTCCCGCCATGTGCGCGGCGGCGAGGTCGCGCTGCTTTTTGCGCTCGAACTCTTTTTCGAGGGCGTCGATGGTGGTGGCGGGGGGGCGGGTTGGGATGACGGGGGGCGGGGCGCTTGCTTCCGTGCCTGACCCCACCCTTTGCGATGAGGCCGCAAAGGATGGGCCACCCGGGAGTTGCTGCTGAGGCGGTGCGGGTGGAGCCTGCTGGAGGGCGGCTAGCTGGGCTTCGGACTCGATGGGCGTGCCGTCCGGGGCGAGGATTTGCATGCGGAAGAGGTGGCGGGCCGTGTCCTCCTGGAAGCGCATCATCATGGCTTCGAACATTTCGAAGGACTCTTTTTTGTAGGCTACGAGCGGGTCCTGCTGCGCGTAGCCGCGGAGGCCGATGCCCTCCTTGAGGTGGTCCATGGCGAGGAGGTGGTCTTTCCAGAGGCCGTCGAGGACGGAGAGCATGACGACGCGCTCGTGGTAGCGCATGTTGGGTTCGCCGAGGATTTTTTCCTTGAGGTCGTAGCGGGCGCGGAGGGTTTCGAAGAGGCTTTCGCCGAGGTCGTGGCGGTTGATGTGGGAGCTGTCGATCTGGTCCTGAAGCTTGGCGCCGAAGATGTCGAAGACGTCGGCGAAGAGCTTGTCGAGGTTCCACTGGTCGGGGTGCTTGTCCGAGGGAACGTTGGCGTCGAGGATGTTGGAGAGGATGGTGCTGGTGTAGTCGTCCGTGATGAGTTGCTTCTGATCTACGCCTTCCATGAGCTGGCGGCGGAGGCCGTAGACGGCTTCGCGCTGCTTGTTCATGACGTCGTCGTACTCGAGGACGTG
>CAZZYB010000428.1:0-4027 GCA_964658125.1 uncultured Acetobacteraceae bacterium
CTTCAACGCCCAACCCTCCCTCATCGCCACCCGCAACGGCAAGTGGTCCCCCGACATAGCCCGCTACCCCCTCGACGCCCTGAAACCCGCCCTCACCGAACTCCTGCAGGTAGCCCCCGCCCTCCGCAACACCGCCAGCTACAAGTACGACCTCACCGACCTCACCCGCCAGGTTCTAGCCAACGACGCCCGCCGCCTGCTCCCCCTCATCCGCGCCGCCTACGAGTCGAAAGACCGGCCCACCTTCCATACCCTCACCGCCGAGTGGCTCGACGACATGAAGCTCGAGCAAACCCTCCTCGCCACCAACGAATACTTCCTCCTCGGCCGCTGGCTCTCCTATGTTCCCGCGTGGTCAAGTTCCCCCACTGACCTCCAGCACATCGAGTACGACGCCCACTCCATCCTCACCACCTGGGGAGACCGCACCGCTAGCCCGCAACTCCACGAGTACGGCAACCGCGACTGGGCCGGCCTCATCGACACCTACTACGCCCCCCGCTGGAAGCTATACTTCGATTCCCTCGACCAAGCCCTCACCACCAACACCCCACCCCAATCGATCGACTGGTACGCCTTCGGAGACGCCTGGAACCGCAACCCCCAAACCTTTCCCCCAAACCCCACCGGCGACACCTACACAGCCGCACAGGCCATAGCAAAATCCCTTGGCCTTCTGCCGCACTGAAACCTTTACACAGCAAAAGTCCCGCACGGTCGCTGCTCAAAACTCGAAACTCACGACTCGAAACTTCTCACTCAAATTGCGGAAACCTCAACAGCTCGCAAGCCCAAATCATCTCCCGCTGCGAACATCAAATCCATGACCATCGTTCTGCCGCTTCGCATCGCCACGCAACGGCGACACCTACCAATCGCTACCATTGTCAAGTCCACGCGATCGTCTCAGCGAGTTCTTTCCGCAAGCCGATGCGCGTACAATTTCACAATCGCCACGAGTCACCGGGTCCGCATCGTTCCCCCGCCTCGCGCGTCTAATCGGGAGAACTATGACAAACGAAGAACGTGACATCCTAAACGGCGCCCAGCGAAAACTTCCCATGATGCCCATCCGCGAGATGGTCATATTCCCTCACATGATGGCGCCCTTTGTCGTCGGGCGCGAGTCCTCCGTCCGCGCCCTCGAAGAGGCCCTCACCGGCGACCGCCGCATCTTCCTCGCCACACAACATGATGCCTCCATCGACGAGCCCACCGCCGACGACATCTACACCGTCGGCGTCATCGGCAACATCGTCCAATCCGTCCGCATGCCCGACGGCAACATCAAGGTCCTGGTCGAAGGCGTCGAGCGCGCCCGCTCCACCGAGGTCAACGACGACGACGGCTTCTTCGTCGCCACCGTCCGCACCTCGCGCACTCAACTCGAACCCACACCCCAGGCCGAGCAGCTCGTCTCCCGCGTTCACCAGTTATTCGAGCAGTACAGCAAACTCCAGCAATCCCTCAACCAGGAAAACGCCGCCGAGATCCGTACCGACGAGCCCGCTAAGCTGGCCGACCTCATCGCCGCCAACCTTCAGCTTTCCATTGAAGAAAAGCAGCAGCTCCTCGAAGTCTTCGACCCCGAGATCCGCCTCGCCCGCATCGCCGACGCGCTCGACATCGCCATCGAAAAACTCAACATGGACCGCACCATCCAGTCGCGCGTCAAGCGCCAGATGGAGCGCGCGCAAAAAGAGTACTACCTCAACGAAAAGATCAAGGCCATCCAAAAGGAACTAGGCCGCGGCGAGAAGTCCGAGTTCGACGAACTCAAGAAAAAGATCGAAGAAGCCGGCATGCCCGTCGACGTCAAAGAGAAGGCCACTCAAGAGCTCAAAAAACTTGAAGCCATGCCTCCCATGTCCGCCGAGTCCACAGTCTCGCGCAACTACCTCGACTGGCTCCTCGCAGTCCCGTGGAAGAAACGCAGCAAAGAAATTCGCTCCATCGACAGCGCCGAGCAGGTGCTCAACGAAGACCACTACGGCCTCGAAAAAATCAAGGACCGCATCCTCGAGTTCCTCGCCGTCCGCCAGCTCGTCAAAAATCCAAAGGGCTCCATCCTCTGCTTCGTTGGGCCTCCAGGCGTAGGCAAAACCTCGCTCGGCATGTCGATTGCCAAAGCCACCGGCCGCAAGTTCGTCCGCATGTCGCTCGGCGGCGTACGCGACGAAGCCGAGATCCGCGGCCACCGCCGCACCTACATCGGCGCGCTCCCCGGTCAGATCATCCAGTCCATGAAAAAGGCCGGCACCAAGAACCCCGTCATCATGCTCGACGAAATCGACAAGATGGCCGCCGACTTCCGCGGTGACCCGGCCTCCGCTCTCCTCGAAGTCCTCGACCCCGAGCAGAACAACACCTTCCAGGACCATTACCTCGACGTCGAATACGACCTCTCCCAGGTCCTCTTCGTGGCCACCGCGAACGTCCTCCACACCATCCCCGGCCCGCTCCAGGACCGCATGGAAATCCTTCGCCTCACCGGCTACACCGAGCTCGAAAAACTCGAAATCGCCAAGCAGTACCTCGTCAAAAAGCAGCGCGAAGCCACCGGCCTCACCGAAGAACAAATTCAGTTCTCCGACGAAGCCCTCCGCGACATCATCCGCTACTACACACGAGAAGCCGGCGTCCGTAACCTCGAACGCGAGATCGGCAACATCTGCCGCAAGATCGTTCGCAAGGTCGTCAACGACGGCACCCACACCCAGGCCATCGGCCCCGAATCACTCGAGACCCTCCTGGGCGTAGCCAAGTACCGCGACTCGCAAGTCCACGAAAAGAACGAAGTCGGCCTCGTCACCGGTCTTGCCTGGACAGAGATGGGCGGCAGCATCCTGCAGACTGAAGTTCAGGTCCTCGACGGCAAAGGCAAAATGACCCCCACCGGCCAGCTCGGCGACGTCATGCAGGAGTCCGCCCACGCGGCCCTCACATGGATCCGCTCACGCTCGCAACACCTCGGCCTGCCCAAAGACTTCTACCGCAACATCGACATCCACATCCACGTCCCCGAAGGCGCCATCCCCAAGGACGGACCCTCCGCCGGCATCACCATGGCCACCGCCCTGGCCAGCGCACTCACCAAAATCCCCGTCCGCAGAGACATCGCCATGACCGGCGAAATCACTCTCCGCGGCAAGGTCCTTCCCATCGGCGGCCTCAAAGAAAAACTCCTCGCAGCCCACCGCGCCGGAATCTTCGAAGCCATCCTGCCCATGGAAAACAAGCGCGATGTAGCTGATTTCCCGGAGCTCATCAAGTCCTCCATGAAGCTCCACTTCGTAGAACAGATGGACGAGGTCCTCGAAATCGCGCTGGCCGGAAACCTTCCCAAACTGGCCGAAGAAGTTCCCGAAGCGCTCTCCAAAACCATGCCCGTCCCACCCGCAGCCCTCACGCCTCCGCAACCGGTGGCCCACCAGTAGTCTCCGCAACTCGCAACGCGAAAAGGCCGAGCTCGCAAGCTCGGCCTTTTCGCGTTCAAGAAAACTTTCAGGCGGTTCTTCGCCCACTCACCAGGTGCATCACCAGCGAAATGACCGCGAAGATAATCAGCAGGTGAATGAAAAAGCTGCTGACATGCATCAGAAAAAATCCGCCCGCCCATAGAACCACCAAAACGATTGCCAGAATGAGAAACATGTCCTACCTGCCTTCAACTAAGTTGGCGCCTGCGCGCGAATTACGTCTATGAGAGCGGCAGAAAGTTCGCAGCGTTGCTTGCTGCGGAAATTTCACCTAAATATTTCAACCGGATAACACTGCGGCGCAACCAGCGCATCTACCTTTCTGCTACATACATTCCGTTTCGGAGGCACGCCTTGGGCATTGAACTCATCGTTGTCATCATTCTGATCGTACTGCTCTTCGGTTCTTTTCCTGTCTTCCCGTATTCGCGTGACTGGGGCTATCGCGGTTCAGGCGTCCTCGGAACCATTCTGCTCATCGTCATCATTCTCTGGTTACTGAACTACATCTAAACGCTACGCAATCCACTCCGCTAGAATGAAGGGCG
>CAZZYB010000429.1:0-4021 GCA_964658125.1 uncultured Acetobacteraceae bacterium
TGGTGCCGTGCATGGCATTGAAGTATTTGAGAGTAATTTCGGCGGCTTCGGCGTAGCGGGCATCACAGGTTCCGGTCTTGGCGGTGAGGTCGGCCTGGCATTGCTCTGCGACGGCGGTGTTGCCTGTGAACTTTGCCTTGGCGAGGTTGAAGGCAAGCGAGGCGCAGTATTTGACTACTTCACCGACGCCTTCTGTGACTGCGCCGGTGGGAGCGGGGCCGGTGGGCAGCACGGATTGCGAGGACATGCGCATGAGGGCGACATCGGGGATGAGGAAGGCGGCTTCGCGGACCATGGGGTCTTCGACGCCGGGGCGATCGGTGTTGGAGATGGCGTCTCCTACCGACTGGGCGCCGCCGCCGGCCTTGCTGTGGATGGCAATTTCATCGATGGCGGACTGAAAGAGGGATAGTTCCGGATCGCGGGTTTGAACAATGCGTGCCATAGAGGCTCCTTGTGGAATCAGACTGAAGTGAGTGCTTTGAAGGCGTCGACGAGGCCACTTCCCTGGTAGGTGACGTTACGTCCGAGATCGAGTGCGGTGCTCTTGAAAATATTCTTTAGTTCGCGCGGATTTCCACGGTAGTCAGAGCGCACGGAGAGGAAGGCGGCTATAGCTCCTGAGACGTGCGGCGCAGCCATGCTGGTGCCACTCATTTCGATGTAGCTGTCGGAGGAGGTGAGGTCGGCGTTACAGGAATAGATGCGTTCGCCGGGAGCTACGAGGTCAGGCTTCTGGCGGCCGTCTAATGTGGGTCCCTTGGAAGAGAAGTAGGAGACACCGTATTTATGCGGGGCGCTTTTATGGACGGAGCCTACTGCGATGCAGAGGTCGGCGTTGGCGGGGTCGCTGATGGAGATGGCTACACCTACGCTGGTATGGGAGGAGTTACCAGCGGCTTCGGTTTGACTTACACCGAAGCCAGCGTTTCCGCAGGAGACGACTACGCAGATTCCTGCATTGACTGCGCGGTTTACTTCTTCGCAGATGGGGCTGTAACCGCAGCCGTAGCTGGTGGCTTCGAGGTCGTAGCCGAAGCTTAGATTGGCTCCGTCGATGCGGATGTCGCGGCTGGTCTGGTTGAGTTTACGGATGTACTCGAGGCCTCGGATGGCGTCGAAAGTCTTGCCGCCTCCATTAGCCTGGAGGACCTGGACGGAGACGAGGCGGGCCATGGGAGCGAGGCCTGAGGGTGGTCCACTCAGCGGGACCGAGACGGAAACGCCGCCGTCGGCCAGTGTGGCGACGGAGTAGGTTTTACCGTCCTGCTTGATCGCCGCACCGGCGATGATGCCGGCGACGTGGGTGCCGTGGCCGTTGGGATCGGTGAGTGGATCTCCGTTGACGAAGGAGGCGCTCAGCTTGGCATCGACGGTGTTGAGCGCGGTGAAGTGAGGGTGCTGGGCGTTGATTCCGGTATCGAGTACGGCCCACGCGACACCGTTGCCGCGGGCTTCGAAGGTGCGCCAACAGGCGCTTGCCTTGACGGTTTCGGCGGAGGTGAGCAGGTGGCGCTGGATGTCGTGGTTGATCCAGATCATCTCTACGCGCTTGTCTTCGCTAAGGATATTTAGCTGCTCCTTGGTGGCACACATCTGGATATAGAATTCGGAAAATTGGACTTCCATCGTCGGGAAGAGGTCGGCGATCTTTGCCTGGAGCGCATTTCTGGCGGCCGGGATGCCGCCCTGGGGATCGTCGGGGTCGGGGTGCAGACTGCAGATGACATCGTAGGTGGGATTGGCGGCGGGTTCGGGGACGGTGGCAGCGTAAGCGGAGATGGGGAGCCGAGTGCCGAGAGGGACGGGATCGGAGGGTGCTTCGGCGTCCATTCGCGCGCGGAGTGAAGGGGCGATTTTTACTTTTGGCAAACTTACGCTGGCGTCTGGCATAGGGCCCTCTGAAGTTGCGGTGTAACTGCGGGTGTTGGCCGCGTAACGAATACCATGTTGCGAGCTGCGCGATTCGATGAGGTTAGACGCAGTCCCACAGCCTGAAGCAGTAGCGGGCGGGTGAGTGGTCGACGAGGCTGGGCGGCGCGTCGATGGTGTTTGGATCGCCCAGCTTGAGACTTGGGGGGAGACCGAGGACGGCTGCTTGCAAGGATTGAATGTCGCCCTTGAAGGAGCCGTCGTCGGTGTTGAGATTTCCGTCCGCGTCGAAGCGGAAGCAGGATTCGGGAACCTGGTGGTAGAGGAAGCTGGCGGTTGGGACGTGGGTGACTGCGTCGTTGAAGTTGACGAACCTGTAGATGCCTCTGCCGGGGTTCTGCAGGACGCGATCGCGGAAGGCGGCGTCTCCGACACGGGGGCAGCCGAAGGTGTAGAGCGAGATGTCTGGGTCGGCGAAGCGGCTGAAGGCGAGGACGGCGAGCGCTCCGCCCAGGCTGTGGCCGGTGAAGACGATTTCTTTTTGCGGATTTTTTGAGCGGTAGTCGGTGACGAGGGTGTGAACCTGTTCCCAGACCTGGTTGAGGGCCTGTTGGAATCCACTGTCGACCAGACAGGGGAGGGCGAATAAATGAGTGATGAAGTTGAGGTGGCCTAAGGCGGGAGCCGCGTCCTGCGAGGCTGGACGGTGGTCGGCTTCGACTACGAGGAAGATGCCTGCGTCGGTGACGAGGTCCATTGGGTCGTCGCGCTCGGTGCCGCGGAAGGTGCAGATTGCGTAGTCGGGGCAACTGGCGAAGATGGCTTGCGTGCCCGGGGCGTTCCAGTCCGCGGCTCCGATCTTTTGCCAGGCGAGGCTGGCGCGCTTGAAGTTGTCGTCGAGTTCGGCGTCGGTCATGCGGGTTGCGCCGTAACGTGCGTAGGCGAGCATGGCTGCATCCGCGGCCATGGCGGCTTTCGGCATGAGGCCTGCGGCGGGGAAAGAGATGGTGGAGGCGCGGTCGAAGTAGCGGTAATCGGCAGGGGGATAGAAGAGGTTCTGGAGCGTGCCTGGGAGCAGCGTCGTGTGTCGGAGCGGGGTGACCATCGATGCCTCGGGGACTGATGCGAAATCTTATCAGTAATACTGAGGGCGATGTTCCGAGTTAGAAAGGGACACGGCTTTGTGAAGAGCGTTGCTGGTGCGCGACGCTTGTGGGAGCTTTACCAGGTCAGGTGAATGAGCGAGACGCTCTGGGGCGGCATTTCGGTGTTGACTTCGACTTGTTCGTTGACGACCTCGGCCCACTGCGGAGAGTTGAGGAGAGCGAGGCCGGCTGCGGATTGGAGAGCGGCGTACTGCGTGGTGGTGGGATGCTGCGGTGAGCCCATGGCCTTCCAGGCCGTGTAGGAGTTGCTGTGGGTGTCGTCGAGGCGGTAGTGGTGGAGGAGGACTCGATGGACGCCGGCGGGGATGCCGCTGATGGTGATGGTGGTGGGTGTGGTTGTGCCGCCACCGTCGACGTCGTTGTAGTTCCAGACGAGGATGGCGGATTCGGTGGGTGCCTTGGTGGCGAAGGCATCGACGTCGGAGGTGGCGCGGACGCCGGTTGCGAGGAGGTTATCGAGCGGCACCTGGCCGGTGCTGGTGGTGGCGACGCGAGTGCCGTTCATCAGCGCGAACATGCGGAAGACGTTGAGGACGGGCTTGTCGATGCCGTTGGTGGCGAGATCGCGGAAGCCTTCGAAGTATTCGCGGTTCTCGAATTCGAACGACCAGCTGAGCATGGAGAGCAGGTTGACGGCGTGGCGGTCCTGGAGCTCGAAGAGACCTTTGAACGCGACCGCGGTGTAGGCGGGATAGAGCGTGCCGTTGCGGTAGTTGTTGGCGGGGTTGACCTTGGAGGAGCAGGCGGCGCAGCCTTCGGGGTCGGCTTCGCTGAGGATGATGGGGAGGTGTTTGAACTTCGCGAATTTGGCGACCGTTGCGAAGCCGTGGTCGGCGTCGGTGAGCTCGCGGTTGATGCCCATGGTGACCTTGCCGCCTTCGATGGTGGGGTGTCCCTTGGCGTGGAAGGAGATGAAGTCGAGGGGGATGGTTTTGCCGTTGGCGGCGCTCTTGCCGGAGTTGACGTGCTCGAGGAAGTTAGTG
>CAZZYB010000430.1:0-3715 GCA_964658125.1 uncultured Acetobacteraceae bacterium
TTTGCCGTTGCCGTTGCCGTTGCCTTTCTTCTTAGACAATTTCTCAAAGAGAAATTGTCATTCCGAGCTCAAGCGAGGAACCTGCTTTTAGCCGGTTCTTCGTTCGCACACCCCCTGCTCTTACGACAGCGGCGCCGTCACCACCGGCACCGTCACCTTCGCCCGCTTATAAAACGGAGTAGCCACCACCCGCGCCTTCACCGGCAAACCCCGAACCTCCACCGCCACCTCCGTATCCAAAGCCGCATATCCCACCGGCACATAAGCCAGCGCCACATTCTTCTTGATGAACGGCCCGGGCGACCCACTAGTCACCTCGCCAATCCTCTCGCCCTCGAGCGACAGCACAGGATACCCATCTCGCCCAATCCCGCGCTCAACCATCTCCAGCCCCACCAGCTTCTTCGCCGGCCCACCAGCATCCTGGACAGCCTGCAACGCCGCCCGCCCCACAAAGTCCGTCCCCTTATCCAGCTTGCAGTACCGCCCCAGGTTCGCCTCAAACACATTCAGCGAGTCCGAAATCTCATGCCCATACAACGCCATCGAAGCTTCGAGCCGCAGCGTATTCCGAGCCCCCAACCCACAAGGCAGAATCCCAAACTCAGCTCCCGCCGCCAGCACCTCGCCCCACACCCGAGAACTCGTCGGCTCATCCGCCGGCACATAAATCTCAAAACCATCCTCGCCCGTGTACCCTGTCCGAGCGATCAGAACATTGTGGCAACCGCAAACCTGCCCCCACGTAAACCAATAATTCTTGATCAGCGAAAGGTCCACCCCAGTCAGCTTCTGCAAGGTGTCTTTCGCCCGAGGCCCCTGGATCGCCAGCTGCGTGTAGTAGTCGCTGACGTCGGTCACATGCACGCCGCCCATCCCGCCGAGCACCTTGCGAACCCACTGCACATCCTTCTCGCGCGTCCCCGCATTGATCACGATCAGAAAATCATTCTCGCCCAGCTTATGCAGCACCACATCGTCAACAAACGTCCCATTCTCATAAAGCATCGCCGAGTAGTGAGCCTGCCCCGTCTGCAACTTCGACGCATCGTTCATCAACAGCTTCTGCACCGCCGCCAGCGAGTTCGGCCCCCGCAACTGAATGTCCCCCATGTGCGAAACGTCGAAAACGCCCACTCGTTCCCGCACCGCCATATGTTCATCGATCAGCCCGGAGTACTGGACCGGCATATCCCACCCGCCAAAGTCCACCATCTTCGCCTTGTGCGTGCGATGGGTAGCGTTCAGAGAAGTCTTCCGCAAAGAAACAGGAGTAACGAGATCAGCCATACTTCTTATCCTAACGCCGCCACACGGGTCCCCGCATCCTCGCTCATCGCCTCGACCGCCGCCCCGCCCGCAAAAAGCTGCTTAGCGCAAAGTACGCAAACACCACAAACACCGCCGCATAAACATAAAACCGCCGCGCATCCGCAGAGCCCATCGGCAGAGCCACCGCCGCACGCCACTTCCAAACCTGCACTCCAGCGATCGCCGCAAAGATCGCAAAGAACAATCCCGTAACCTCAAGCCAAAGCACGCCCGAAAACTTCGCAAGAGGCCCCATCACGCTCTTCCCCAAAGTCTTCGCCTGAGCCTTCACCACCTTCGGATCAGCCACCACTCTCGTCACCGGCCGCATCACGACAGGTGCAGCCGCTGCGGGCTTCTTACCTGCATTCGGATCAGGAGCCGCCGCGGCCTCAGCCGCGCTCATCAGCGTCTTCGCAGCCTGCCGCGCTCCCACCCCCAGCGCCCGTCCAAACCGAACCCTATCCATCCCCGTAGTCTACCGCTCCCGTCTTCCGCCGCGCTCCATCGCGCCGTCACGTTTTCCTCTTCCGGTCATCCGCGCGAACCTTCTCCCACAACCCTGCATCCAAGCATCCATGTCGAACGTAGAATCACTCAGGGGAGAACGTAACATGAAGAGCATTGTCTGGATGGTCGGCGGAGTCTGTGCAGCAGTAGCTGGATTCCTGGTCTGGGGACCGAAGCGTGTGCAGCCCGTGCAGGATCTCGCCCACCGCCTCGAAGAAGCCTGGGCCGATCACCACACCGTCGTCTAAGGAACACGCTCACCGGATACCAAAGTTTCCGTCCAAATCTTCACAGGGCCCTTGCTTTCCCAGCGCAATGGCTTGAGCATATTCTGGATACAAGCCATTCGCGCAATTGCCGTTCCCGATGCGTTCCCTGGGAAGACCCGATGCGTGGTGAGTAACGGGAACTCCGGCGAGCCGGGAGGTGGCATTGAAACAGCAAGTCAAAGATCTCATCCAGAAGTTGGGCGAAGCCATTCACGAAACCGTCCTCGAGTCCGACCAGATATCCGGAGTCGTTCGTGAAATCCGCGAACAGGGCTTCGATGTCCTGCTCATGCTCGAAGCCACGATCGGTCTCAACGAAGTCGAAGAGGACGCCGTGGTGCCTGACCCCGATGACGCGGACGTCGTGGAAGTGGCTCCCTTCACCCGCAACGATCTCACCTTTCTCAAGTCCCTCCGCATCACCACAGAGGGCCATACCGGCAACGGCGAGAGCACTACCGAATAACGCCCAACCTCGGCCTCCGAATCATGCTAGACTCGCGTTCGTTCCACGGACGCGAGTTTTTGCATCTGTACCAAAGGCATTAAAGCCGAGGTAGCCTGACATGAGAGATACCCTGGGAGTCCTGCTCGCTGGTGGTGCCGGCGAAAGACTGTTTCCCTTGACCCGCGATCGCGCCAAGCCGGCAGTTCCATTCGCCGGCCAGTACCGCATCATCGACATCACGCTGTCCAACTGCATCAACTCCGACCTGCGCCACGTCTACATCCTGACGCAGTACAAAGCCCTCTCGCTCAATCGCCACATCCGCGAAGGCTGGGGCTCGGTCGTCGCCTCAGAGCTCGGCGAGTTCATCGAAATCCTGCCCCCCATGCAGCGCGTCTCCAAGTCCTGGTACCAGGGCACCGCCGACGCCGTCTTCCAGAACATCTACTCCATCGGCTCGGAAGAGCCCAAGCACGTCCTCATCCTCTCCGGCGACCACATCTACAAGATGAATTACGCCCTGATGAAGCAGCAGCACTGCGAGTCAGGCGCCGACGTCACCCTCGCCACGCTTCCCGTAAGCCCGGACCAGGTCTCAGCCTTCGGCGTAGTCGAAGTCGCCAAAAACGGCGAGGTCATCAGCTTCGTCGAAAAGCCCAAGGAAACCAATCTCCGCTCCCCATTCAATCCGGACATGGTCGACGTCTCCATGGGCATCTACCTCTTCAACACCGACGTCCTCATCCCGGAGCTCATGCGCGACGCCGAAGACCCCAACTCCAAGCACGACTTCGGCCACGACATCCTCCCCAAGATCCTCGGCCGCGTCAAAATGCGAGCCTACAACTTCGTCGACGAGAACAAGCAGAACGCCCTCTACTGGCGCGACGTAGGAACCCTCGAGGCCTACTACGAGGCCAACATGGACATCGCCGCCGTAGCCCCGACGTTCAACCTCTACGACAAGTCCTGGCCCATGCGCACGCGCGCCTACCAGTACCCGCCCGCCAAGTTCGTCTTCGGCGAACCCGGCCGTACCGGCATGGCCATCAACTCGATCGTCAGCTCCGGCTCCATCGTCTCGGGCTCGGTCATCCGCAACTCGGTCCTCTCGCACGATGTCCGCGTCAACAGCTACGCCGACGTGGACTCCAGCGTCATCTTCTCCCACGTCAAC
>CAZZYB010000430.1:3725-3986 GCA_964658125.1 uncultured Acetobacteraceae bacterium
TCGGTCGCCACTGCCGCATCCGCCACGCCATCATCGACCGCGACTGCCACATCCCGGACGGCACCGTCATCGGCTACGACCCCGCCGAAGACAAGAAAAATTACTTCGTCTCCGCCAGCGGCCTCACCGTCGTAACCCGCGACTACTCCGTCTACGAAAACCCAGTCTCCCCGGACTTCCTAAGCGGCAACGAAGCCTATTGAAGCAGGGAATAGGAAGTAAGGAGTGGCAACCAAACTGAGGGCCGCCACAAACCGTGGC
>CAZZYB010000431.1:0-3960 GCA_964658125.1 uncultured Acetobacteraceae bacterium
CCCCGGTCGGCCCTCCCATCGGCCCGCCCAATGGTGGACCTCCAGACACTCCGCCCGGAATGGTTACGCCTGAGCCTGGATCGTTTCTGCTCCTGGGGACCGGGATCGCCGCCCTCATGGCTGCGCGCCGCCGCGTCAAAGCGATTTAGACGCTCCGCAATCAGCGGGGATCGTTGGATGCGCGCAGGGTGAGGATCGGATCGTCGTGTTTCGGGAACCACAGGGCCACCTGTCGCTGGATCACAACCTCATCCGTACTCTGCCACACTGCGCTCGCAACTTCGTGCGCAACAATTCTTTCCAACTTCGGAGCGTCGCTCGAACGGAGCCACGCCCCTCTCAGGAAAGTTGTTCGGCTTTGTAGATCGGTATCCGCGCCAGCTTCACCCATCTGGGCCGAGGCGCGCTTGGACAAGGTGGCGTAAGTCTTCCAGTCCTCATCCGTGCAAACCACAAAAAAATGCCAGTCCTCTGGCGCGTGAAATTTTGCGGCCGTCCTGCGCACATCGGCCGCGCTCGCCCAGCATGCATTCTTTTGCGAATTCGTCAGATGATCAAGGTCACCGCCGATGCAAACACGATTCTCAGCCGAAGCGTGAACGGCCAGGCCAAGCAGGGAAACTACAGCAGCGCGTATAGCAGGGTGCATGGTTGAACTCCGTGGACGAACCAGAATGTAGCGAGTCTATCCACACGCGCGCCGGAAAGATGTTGCACTTTGGAACTATTACTTTCGCCATCGGAGTGACCGGCCCAGCGTAGTAGGTGCTGCCGGAACCTATGTTCGTGCTATACCCACGAATAATTACCAGTCGACCACTTCCCGCGCGACACACCGAGTGAAGGAACTATCGGCCTCCTATCTGTTTTGTTCAGGGTGTAGTAATCCCGCAGGATCGATGAAGACGATAAAGATCGAATGGGTAAGTAACGTTACCCTTAAGTTGGACTATTTGTGACTGCTGGGACGCCGAGTGTCTATATATAAAGAGAAATCGCGCCCTCAATCAGGACATTTCGCGTCGCTTACTCAAATAGAACGTGCAAATGTTCACTTTTATTCTGTAACTCAGCACGGAAGTAATAGAGCTAAAGTTGCATGGAATGTGTGACATCCGTGCACAGAAATAGCTGGCAATTCCTAGCGCACGTAGTATGCTCAGGACTTATTGGGCCCGCTGCAATCGCGGAATCTAACTTTGAAGAGGAATAAATGCGTAAATTTACTGCTGCAATCATTTTGTCCGTGCTGCCCATGATCGCCAGCCAGGCGAAGGCCACTCCAATCATAGCCAGCTCCACTGGCATCGCGAACCCTGGCTCAACCATCACCTTTGACGAGATCAGTCTTCCAACCTATTACCTCTTCACAACCCAGTATGCGTCCCTGGGCGCTTCGTTTGCGCCCGCGGTTTACTACTCCCCTCTGTCTGGCTTCGGCAATCTACAGGGTCACGATATTTCGAACTTCGACGACAAGAACAACATAGTTGCGCCGCTCACGATCAACTACACGAAAATCCAGACTGGCTCCGCGTTTTCGATTGACGGCGACGGAACTTTGTTCACCTTCACGGCGCTTCTCAACGGCGTCCCTGTCGATTCCTTCACTGCGCTGATCGGAGTTTCCAACAGCGACTACTACGGTTTCGCGAATGAAAGCTTCAATGCGATCCAGATTACCCAGGCAGCACCGGGCGCTCCTTACTACATCATCGACAACCTTCAGCTGCTTCCTACTCCCGAGCCTTCGAGCCTTGCCTTCCTGGGCACGGGTCTGCTTGGCCTCGTCGGCGTAGCGAAACGTCGTTTCGCCTAACCGAATCGGATCGAACTCGAACTGCTCCACGGAAGCTATTTTTAGCTTCCGTGGAGCTTCGTTGTTTAAGACAAAGATGTGCTGGTACTCTTCATGTTGAAAGCAGCGCGCAGCCATCGCATCCGACAGCCCTTCCCGGCTGGACCTTGGATGAGTTGGCTCCGGCTGCATCTAAAAACTCATGTATCCGCCCACTGAAGCAAACTCGACCATGCCGCTTGCGACCTACGTAACAGAGCTACAGGAGCTCTTCGCAATGCATCGGATGCGGTTCGGGTCGCCCCAGGACGTCGTCGCGTTCACCGAAGCGCTAACCGCGCCCGGCACATTTCACGACGAGATGACGTCGATGATCCGCTCGATCTTTCTCCGTCACGGAGGCAACGTCCCACGCGCGGAGTTGCTACAGCTGGTCATGGTTGCCGTCGGGGGCCCACAGATCGACGAATCGGCAGAACAATATCTGCCGTCTATTCAGGAGACCGTCAAATTCCTGGGCGAGGTGCATCGCACGCGCTGGGGCATTATCCCCACTGAGCTTACAGCGGCCGACGCCGCCGGGACATTTGCAGACAAGCCGCCACAATTGGCGCCGCAGGAACCCATTGTCGACCGAGGTTTCCCGGTCGCAGGAGGATTTCAGCCCGAAAAACTCGAGCTTCCAGCTCCCGAAAAACCCCGGGAAAGCCTGCCGCCGCGGCGCAGCTCGGAGATTTTCTTTCGCAGTCAGAGGATGAAGGAAACCCCGGAAGCTGTAACACCGGCGGACGGTCTAACGCCTCTGCCGGCGACCATAACGGATTTTGTTGTTGCGACCCCTTCGGTTGCCGCTCCCGAAGTTGTTCCGGAAGCTCCGCCGGCTGAAGCCGCAGCCGCAGAAGTCGCAGCCGCCGAAGCTGCCGTCCCCGAAGCCGCGCCCGCTGAGCTTGCCCCTCCCGTCCTCGCTGAGCCTGTCGTTGAAACACCTGTCATACCCCCTGCATTCCAAGCAGCGACACTGGCTGAAGTCTCCGCGCCGGATGAGACCGCGCCCGCCCCTCGCAGCCGACGTAGAGCGCTCTGGATCACCCTCGTATGCGCTGTATTGCTGGTGGCCGCCACCGCCGGCGTGTTGTTTTACGAGCAGTCCATGGAGGACAAGAACTGGCCAACCCGACACCTTCCTCCTGCTGCGACGGCCCCAGCCAGCGCACCTTCCCTCCCGGTCAAACCTGCGCGGACCCCCGCGCCTCTAGCCAGCGCGCCCACGCCCTCTGCCCCCATCCATGTGCGCGCCGCCGCTAGGCCTTTGGGTACTCCCGTCCATAAACCCCTTCCGCCTGCCGAGGATCCGATAGACCCGGCATCGACAGGTCTGGATCAGACGAATGTTCCCCCTGAAGTTGTCCCGGCTCCGTCCCAAGATAAGCCGCCGGCCCCGGTCTTCAGGGTGGACCCAGCGGCTCCTGCCCCGGTTACCACTACCCCAAATCCGCCTCCAAATCCAAGCGGCACGCCACCACAGTAAGCGCCCCCTTTAGTAGTGCGTATGATTCGCAATAGTCCTGCGATACTCCGCGTCGCGCCTGATTGTCCGGGGCGCCACATTCCTGTTTCCATAGACGCGCAGAGTCGGGCCATCCAGCGTGATGACCTGCTCCGCGCCGCTGTGGTCAAAGTCGAACATGTGGTACGCCTCGCCTTTGAAAAACAGGGTGGCGTTGCCGTCGTCTTCAAGCTTGAAACGGAACCAGAAGTAAGTGCGCTTGCCGGTGCCGTACCAGTCCCCGCGCACAAAATTCGGATTGCCGCTCAGCGGATGCGCGGGCCAGCGTTCGAGCAGGTTCCCCTTGTTATCGAACCAGTAAAGCTGCGCTCCCAACCCGCCGCCCACCGCAATCTCTCCCGGAGGTGTAGCCGGTCGCTGCCCGCGCTGCGCTCCCGGTGCACGCGGCGGCTGCGGCGCATAGGTGCGACCGTTGGTCACCACCTGCGGCGTCGGTACCCCCTTGAGAATGTAGCCCGCGGTAATCTGCTGCGAGTGGTCAGAAACGTTCTGCCACAGCACGTCGCCGGTCTGTGCGTTATAAGCGAGCGTACCCACATCGCTTTGCCCGACCAGAAGCTCCGGTTTGTGGTCACCATTGATGTCGAAGAACTCC
>CAZZYB010000432.1:0-3940 GCA_964658125.1 uncultured Acetobacteraceae bacterium
CCGGCTTCACCGGCACCACACTCTGGATGGATCCCGGCTCCGACACCTACTACGTCCTGCTCGCCAACGCGATCCATCCCCGGGGCGGGCTTCCCATCTCTCCCCTGCGCGGCGAAGTAGCCACCGCCGTAGCCACCGCCCTCGGCCTCTACGGCACTTCCCCCGCCCCCTCCAACAATTTGTCATCTCGACCGGAGCGCAGCGCAGTGGAGAGACCTGCTGCTCCGCCCGCACCCACCCCAACCGCCAGCGCCGTTCCGCCAACAACCCAGACCGGCATCGACGTCCTCTCCGCCTCCAAGTTCTCGCAACTAAAACCCATCGCCGCTCAACACGACAACCACCTCCGCCTCGGCCTGCTCACCAACATCGCGGGCATCGACCAGAACAACCGCCGCACCATCGACATCCTCGCCACCGACCTGCCGAAAGCCATACCCACCGCGAAACTCGTCGCGCTGTTTTCACCCGAGCACGGCCTCGCCGCCTCGAACGACACCACCCACGTCCCCAGTGAAACGGACGCGACTACGGGCCTCCGCGTCGCCTCGCTTTACGGCCCTAAACCGACCGACAAGCGGCCCTCGCACGAGCAGCTAAAAGACCTCGACGCCGTCGTCATCGACCTGCAGGATGCGGGCGTGCATTTCTGGACCTACGAAGCGGTGATGGGCTACTTCCTCGAAGCTTCCGCGCAGGAGCAGCGCGACTTCCACCACCGCCTCGACATCATCATCCTTGACCGCCCCAACCTCGTAGGAGGCCTCGCCGTGCAGGGTCCCGTCTCCGACCCCGGCACCGAAGGCTACACCAATTACATGCCACTGCCCGCTCGCCACGGCATGACCTACGGCGAGCTGGCGCGCTACTTCAACCAGTTCAAGATCGACCCCGCCACCGCCACAAAAATCGATGCGCCACTCACCGTCATCGCCATGCGCGGATGGACGCGCGACCAGTTCTTCGGGGACACGCACCTCCCCTGGATCAACCCCAGCCCCAACCTGCGCGACCCCATCGCCGCCATCCTCTACCCCGGCATCGGCCTCATCGAATCCACCAACATCTCCGTAGGCCGCGGGACCGCCGAACCCTTCCACATCATCGGCGCCTCATGGATGAAAGCCGCCGACGTAGCCGCCGCGCTCACTGCCCGCCGCATCCCCGGAATCACCTTCACACCGACCACCATCCCCGTCATCGAAGACACGAACAAATACCCCTACCACGGCCAGACAATCGAAGCCGTCCGCTTCACCGTCACGGACCGCGTCGTGCTTGACACGCCGGAGCTGGCGGTAGAGATTCTCGCCGTCCTGCACAAGCTTTACCCGCCGCACTTCCAATACGAGAAGGCCATGCGCCTGTTCGACAACCGCTCCACCATGGAAGCCCTCGCGCGCGGCGACGACCCGCGCACCATCGCAACCTCCTGGCAACCCACCCTCGACAGCTTCAAAGCCAACCGCGCAAAAATCCTGATCTACTAAACTTTCTATCCGCCTCGCTGGAGACCTATGACCGATCGCCAAAACATCCCCGGCACCTCCCCCTTCGAGCCCATCATCGGCTTCTCCCGCGCCGTCCGCATCGGCAACGTTGTGCATGTCTCGGGGACCGGCCCCGTCGGCGCTGAAGACCTCTCCCCCGCCGAGCAGACCCGCACCGTCCTCAAGCTCATCGAGACCGCCCTCGCCCAGGCCGGCGCCACCTTCGACCACGTCGTCCGCACCCGCATGTTCATCGCTCGCGCCGAGGACTGGGAAGAAATCGGCCGTGCTCACGGTGAAGTCTTCGCCACCATCCGCCCCGCCAGCACCATGGTCGTCGCCGCTCTGCTCAATCCAAAATGGCGGGTAGAAATCGAAGCCGAAGCCGTCCTCCCCTGACCCTGCTTGCCGGCGCTTCGTCCCACTCGTGCATAATTCTCTGCATGCCGCTAACCCAACGTTCGGTCGTCAAGCCCATCCTGCTCGCGGGCCTCGTCGCGGGCACACTCGACATGAGCGACGCCGTCCTCTTCTACTACATCCGCAACCACGTCCCGCCCATTCGCATCTTCCAGTCCATCGCAACCGGCCTGCTCGGACCCGCCGCCCGTACCGGCGGCTGGCCCACCGCCGCACTCGGCGTCGTACTGCATTACTTCATCGCCACCTGCTGGGCCGCGCTCTTCATCGTCGTCGCCCGCCGCGTCAGCGCTCTGCGGCGTTACGCCGTCCCGGCCGGGCTGGTCTATGGACTCCTCGTCTACGCCGCCATGAACTATGTCGTGCTGCCCCTCAGCCATGCCGCCAAATCCACAGGCCACACGCCGGCCATCGTTTTGATCAATGCCGTCTGCGCAATCGTTTTCTTCATAGGTTTGCCTATCTCCCTCATCAACAAACGCTTCGCCTGATCGCCAGCTTCCGCCGCGCCATGTGCCCGACCGGACAAACCTGCAATCGCGTTTCGTCGCAACCTCAGTTATCCTCAAGCCAATGTCCAAGCTATCGATCCGCGACCTCGATCTCACGAACAAACGCGTTCTCATCCGCGTCGACTTCAACGTACCCCTCTCCAAAGACGGACAGATCACCGACGACACGCGCATCCAGAGCACCATCCCCACCATCGAGTACGCCCTCCGCCGCAAGGCCAAGGTGATCCTCGCCGCGCACCTCGGGCGACCCAAAGGCAAGCGCGTCGACTCCATGAGCCTTCGCCCTATCGCCATCCGCCTCCGCACGCTGCTGGATCATGTACTCGACACCGACGAAAACGTCGCCTTCTCGCCTGACTGCGTCGGTCCCATCGCCCTGGAGCTCGCGAACAACCTCGAAGCCGGTCAGACCCTGCTGCTCGAAAACCTCCGGTTCCATCCCGAAGAAGAAGCCAACGATCCGGCCTTCGCGCAGCAGCTCGCCTTGCTCTGCGACGTCTACGTCAACGACGCTTTCGGGGCCGCTCACCGCGCGCACGCTTCAACGGAGGGCATCACCCACTTCGTCCCGCAATCCGCCGCCGGCCTGCTCATGGACAAGGAACTCACCTACCTCTCCAAAGCCACCACGGATCCCAACCGCCCCTTCATCGCCATCATCGGCGGCGCCAAGGTCTCGGACAAGATCGAAGTCATCAATGCTTTGCTCGACCGCGTTGACGCTCTTCTGATCGGCGGCGCAATGGCCTACACCTTCCTCAACGCGCAGGGCCAGACCACCGGCAAGTCGCTCGTCGAATCCGACAAGACAGACATCGCGCGCGTGGCGATGGCCAAGGCTGAGGAGCGCGGCGTTCGCTTCCTGCTCCCCGTCGACCACTGCCTCGCCAACAAGTTCGGCGCCGACGCCAGGACGCAGCTCTTCTCCGGCACCGGCCCGTTCCCCGAAGAGTGGATGGCGCTCGACATCGGCCCGGAAACCATCAAGCTTTTCTCCGCCGAAATCGCTGAGGCCCTCACCATCGTCTGGAACGGCCCGATGGGCGTAGCCGAACTCGCCCCCTTCGCCAAAGGCACCAACGCCATCGCCAAAGCCCTCGCAAAAAATGAGGACGCCATCACCATAGTGGGTGGTGGAGACTCCGTTGCGGCCGTTAACAACTCTGGCGTAGCGGACAAAATCACCCACATCTCCACCGGCGGCGGAGCCTCGCTCGAATTCCTCGAAGGCAAAACCCTGCCCGGCGTAGCTGCCCTCACCGACAAATAATCAAAGTTTCCGGAGGAGTCCGTGCGTCATCTTCCGCACTTCGATTGTATCGACAGTGAGCCGCTCTCCAGCTTCCGGCTTCCAATACCCCAGGTCCCTTGCTACGAGAATCAGGTATTCAAGCTCGTTACAACTCGCCTGCGCTTTCCGTAATGCAACTGCGAACTCAACACCTCCCGAACCTTCTGCTATCCGGCTTGCAATCGCCAGAGCACTCCGCCGCAACTGGTTCGTCACACCGAATA
>CAZZYB010000433.1:0-3928 GCA_964658125.1 uncultured Acetobacteraceae bacterium
AGAGGGGCGAGTTCGCCTGCGCTGACATGGGGGAAGTCCTCGATGTGGTGACGACCGATGGAGGTTGCCAGGATTCCCGCGGTGACGACGGCGACGGCTGTGAGAAGCAGTAGGATAGCGAGCCGGGTTCGGCGGAGAGAGTATTGCACCAGCGTGGCGGCAATCGCGATGACGATGGCGATGAGGACGGAGGCCTCGATGTACCGCGGGGAGGATCCCGGAACCCAGGCTGCGGGAGTGAAGAGCAATGAGCCGAAGTACGCGGCCAGGCCGGCATAAACGATCAGGCCGAAGAAGATGATGAAGATGCGCGAGATGGTGGACGTGATTGTGGCGAGGGCTAGTAGGGGCAGGAGGAAGAGTACGAAAATTGCGGCGAGCGTGAAGGCGAGGCCGGGGAGGACTTGCAGGGGGTGGAGGTGGGCTTCCTGGAGGAGGATGATCTGGGCAAGGAGGTAGGGGAAGAGGATGAAGGTGGCGGTGAAGATGAGTTTGGCGGCGAGGACTCGGGGCCAGCCGTAGGGGCGGGTGATCCAGAATTGGCGGTCGCCTACGAGGGGTTCGTCGTGGACGGCGCGGGAGACCAATAGCCACCAGGTGATGGGCATGAGGATCTGCATCCAGACGCGGAGGGTGCCGGCTTCGCGGAAGGGGCCGTTCGAGTACTGGGGCCAGGCGAAGTGGTCGGTGGCTACGAAGCCGGCGGTGATGGCGAGCGAGACGAGGATTTCGGGCCAGAGGTGGCGGGCGTCTTTGGCTACTATGCGGAGGGTCTTGTTCATTGAGCGCCTCCCTGGGCGGCGCGGCTGGATTTGACGATGGCGAGGAAGATGGACCGGAGGTTCATGGGCTCGACTTCGATGTTGGCTTCAGGCCCGAAGTATTGCTGCACCTGCTCGGTGAGAGGTTCCGTGTCGGCGTGGGCGTGGACGAAGCGGAAGAGGTGGCCGGAGATGCGCGGCATCAGCCATGACGGCGGAAATTTTGGAGCGGTCGCATCGTAGGCTTTCTGCTCTTCGGCCGAGCGCACGGTGAACGACATGCGGCGTTCGGTGGGCGGCATGACGACCGTGACTTCGCGGAAACGGGCGGAGAGGGTGCTCATCTCTTCGGCGAAGAGCAGGTGGCCGCCGTGGAGGAAGGCTACGTGGGTGGCGAAGCTTTCGATTTCTGCGAGGTCGTGCGAGGAGAGCAGGATGGTGGTGGGTTGGGTGGATGCGGTGTCGAGGAGCGCTTCGATGAGTTCGTCGCGGACGAGGGGGTCGAGGCCGGAGAAGGGTTCGTCGAGGACGATGAGCGAGGGGCTGAAGGCGAGGACGCTGGCTAACGCGGCCTTCATGCGCTGGCCGCGGGAGAGGTGCTTGAGCTTGCGGCGGAGGGGGAGGTCGAAGCGCTGGATGAGGGTCCGGTCGTCCCAGCGGGGGTAGAAGCCGGACTGGTAGCGGAGGAAGTCGGCGACGGTCATCCAGCCGGGGAGTTCCTGGTTTTCGGAGACGTAGCCTACGTGGGTGAAGTCTTCTCCGCCGAGCGAGGAGGTGGGGCGGTTGAGGACTTCGGCGGTGCCGGAGGTGGGGTGGAGGATGTTCATCAGCATCTTGAGGAGCGTGGTTTTGCCAGCGCCGTTGTGGCCGAGGAGAGCGAAGATGCTGCCGGCGGGTACGGATAGCGATGTCGGGTGGAGCGCGATGGTTCGGCCGTAGGATTTGGCGAGGTCGTGGACTTCGATGGCGGAGGTCATGCGCAGCGTTCTCCTGCGGGTTTTTTGGTGGGACGGGCGTTCGTCGGGGCGAGGCGCTGCCAATGGTCGGTGACGGCCTGGAGGACGTCTTCGCGGGGGATGGTGAGGCGCTTGGCTTCGACGACAAGGGATTCGACCTGCGGGCCTAGGACTTCGGTGCGGGCGCGGAGGGTGGACTCTCGCAAGGGGGCGACGACGGTTCCGATGCCGGGCTGGGATTCGAGGAGGCCGTCGGCGAGGAGTGCGGCGATGATTTTGTGCGCGGTGTTGGGGTTGATGTGCGCTTCGCGGCTGAGGGTGCGGACCGAGGGGAAGGGGTCTCCGGGGGAGAGCTGGCCGGAGACGATGGCGCGGGTGGCGGCGTAGACGATCTGCTCGCTGATGGAGACGCCGGGGCGCAGACGAAGGGTGAAGGGAATCACCACCGTACTATTACAGCTAGTACAGTTGGGCGCAAGGAGAATCTGAGGGCGTTGGGGAAATTGCTAGATGGCGCGGAGGACGCGGCCGGGTAGGGAGAAGAGGGCGGCTATGAGTTCGAGGACGCCGCCCACGGCGATGCCTACGATGCGCAGGGGTAGCAGGATCAGCCAGATGATGGGGTAAAGCACAAGCACGAGGAGAGCGGCGGGCCAGCAGACTACGAGCAGGATGCAGAAGAGCAGGAGCTTCATGATTCATCTTCCCTTCTCGCGTACGCGAGGTGTTGGTTGATTTTACGAGAGAGCGGGGGGAAAGGTTCCGTTGGACGACGGTGCCGTTTTCGGCATCGAAGCTACGTGTGGAATGGAGGCCGGCATGAGTAGAGATGAGCAGGTGATTGGCGCGAAGGCGGACCAGAGGGATAAGGGGGAACGCTCGGGCGCGGAGGGTGGAACGCGGTCGCCGGCAGCGCCCGAGACGCGCAAGGGAACGCCGCGGGATGAAGAGGCAAAGCAAGGGCTGAATCCGTCGGCTCCGGGACAGACCGGGACTACGCCGGGGTCGAATGCGACCTAGAACGGCTTGTGACCTTGATGTGCCGGGACTAACTACAGGGCCGAGTTTGGCGTATGGCTATCGGAGAAAGTGCTTCCGGGACTGCTGAGTCGGCAGACGCCACGCCCTGGGGGCGGGCGCTGGGTATAAGCTTCACGACCTGACAGGGTTGAAAGAAGATCTTGTCGGGCGCGGGAACAGCGGCCGGGGTGGGAACCGACGGGGTTTCGGCGGCTTGCACGGGCTTGGACCCGAACCAGCCATGTCCTCCATTCTGGGCGGCGAGCCATGTGCGGTGGGCCTCGTCGAGCTGGCGGTTCAGGGCTGCCCATTGGGTCTGAATGTTCTGGGTCACTAACAGAGGCATGACGACGGCGTTTGCGAAGTAATCTGCGACGGCACTTTTATCCAGATGGAGCGGCCCGTTGGCGTCCGGGTCATCCCCTTCTTCGAAGACGAGGGTCAGGGTCTGGTTGGGAATGTTGGTGGCGTTCATGTAAAAGCCGAGCAGATCGTCCATGCGCAACTGGTGGTCGCTGCCGACCGATACGCGGAACCGTGATGCGTGCGTGTAGAGGACGCATTTGTTGCCCTGAGTCTGGCGGGGGTAGGTATTGATCAGGTCCGCGAGCTTGTCGCGGAAGACACGAACGTACAGGTTACGCCCGGGGGTGAGGTGTCCGTCGAAGCGGACGGAGAGGATGCCTTCGGCGTGTTGCGACGGGAGATTGCGGACACCTGGCGTCGAGTCCAGTTGTAGCACCTGTATCTGCGGCGTGGGCTTCACCTGGGCGGACAGGGCTGCGGCCGCGAACGAGGCGAGGGTCACGGTGCAGGCGGCGAAAGAACGGATAGAACTCATAGAGCGTCTCCTTCGGGGATCAGGGCGTCTGAGGGGTGGAAGCCGGGCCGGTGTTTTGAAGCGGAGGCAGGAATCCGCAGGGCAGCAACATGTCATTCAGGAGATCCGGCGTGTCGTATCGCTGCAGGCTTTTTATGTCGTCGCGGCGATGAATGTTGACCAGGAAGGGAACTGGAACGGACGCGTTCAGAAGCGATACCTGTTTGTCGGTCTCGTCGATCAGGAGGAGCTTTTCGGTGGGTTCGCCGTTGGAAAAAGTAACGGTGACGAGGGGGAATCTGGTTGGGACCAGAAGCTTTCCGTACATGTAGGGCGTGAGAATGGTGACGAGCGGCAGCAGGAGGAGCAGG
>CAZZYB010000434.1:0-3923 GCA_964658125.1 uncultured Acetobacteraceae bacterium
TGCAGGACGTTGCCGAGGCCATTAGCATCATCCTCGATCAGGGCGTCGAACCCGCTCGCACCCTCTTCAACGTCGGCTCCGGCAGGGCGACACCACTGAGAAAGATCGTCGACTCCGTCGTGCGCCAGCTGAAACTCCCAGTCGAAGTCAAGCACGGCGACCGGCCTCTTCAATCGCAGGAACCTCTCCACCTGGTGGCCGACATCCGCAGCATGGAAGCCCTCGGCTGGCGTCCCCGCACCAACCTCGCCTACGCCGTCTGGCAACTCGCCCGCTCAGAGTTTCCAGACCTTGCCGTACACCAACCCGAACAGTATTGGTAACCCAGATCGACGCATCGCAACAAACCTGGAGTGAGCAATGAAGTGTCTGATCACAGGCGGCGCCGGTTTCGTCGGCAGCAATCTCGCCGCACTCCTTCTGCAAAAAACTGCCGACGTCCATATCTTCGACTCGCTCGCGCGTGACGGCGCGGCGGAAAACCTCGCCTGGTTACAAACGCTCGGCCTCAAGCAATTCACCCACGGCGACATTCGCAACGCCTTCGACGTGGAGCGCAATATCCGCGACATCAAGCCGGACGTAATCTTTCATCTCGCCGGCCAGGTCGCTATGACCTCCTCGCTCCAGAACCCCCGCCGCGACTTCGAAATCAACGTCCTCGGCTCCATCAACGTCCTCGAAGCCATTCGCCTCTACAGTCCGGAAACCGCGGTCATCTACTCTTCGTCGAACAAGGTTTACGGCAATCTCGACTACCTCGACCTGGTCGAACATGCGACCCGCTATTCGCCCCGGAGAGGCGACAGCGGCGTCGACGAATCCACCCCCATCGAGTTCCACACACCCTACGGTTGCTCCAAGGGCGCCGCCGATCAGTACATGCTCGACTACGCGCGCGTCTTCGGTGTAAAGTCCGTCGTCTTCCGCCACTCCACCATCTACGGCGGCCGCCAGCGCGCCACATACGATCAGGGCTGGGTAGGCTGGTTCGTAAGACAGGCACTCGAGTCCCAGCGCACACCCGATCGCCCCGCCTTCACCGTCTCCGGAGACGGCAAACAGGTGCGCGACCTGCTCCACGTTTCGGACGCCGTAGCTTGTTACATCGCCGCGTGGGAGCACATCGAAAACGCCCGCGGCCAGGCCTTCAACATCGGCGGCGGTGTCGATAACAGCATGTCGCTCCTCGAACTCCTGCTCCACCTCGAAGCCCGCCTCAGCATCAAGCTCAGCTACGAGCATCTACCCTGGCGATCCAACGATCAGAAGTACTTCGTAGCCGACAACAGCAAAGCCCAGCGCCTCACATCCTGGACTCCACAAGTCTCAAGAGAGAAGGGAATCGAAGACACCATCTCCTGGGAAGCCTCACAACTCGCAGACCTCAAGAAGTAGCGTGAGCCAGCTCCCAGGCATCGTAACCCCCAGTTAGATTCACGACGTCCTTGAAGCCATTCGCCTCAAGAATGCTCGCCGCGCACGAGCTCCTGTAGCCACCTTTGCAATGCACCAGCACCGCCGCATCCGGATCGATCTCACCCAGTCGCTGCCCAAGCTCCGGCAGCGGTATCGAGACCGAGCCAGGAATAGACCCACCCTCCCGCTCGGAACTCTCGCGCACATCGACCACAAGTTTCTTGCCCGGCCCATCCGCCATCCACTCCTCAACCTCACCGCCTGAAATCTGCGCAACGGACTGCACCGGCCGCCCCGCCTCGATCCATCCGTAGATCGATCCCCGCAAATACCCGACGACATCCTCAAGCCCCACCCGCGCCAGTCGCAACCTCGCCTCCTCCACAGCGCTGTCGTCTTCCGCCACCAGTATCACCTTCGCATCCACACCCAAAACCCGCGCAGCCCAAGAAGCAAATTGCCCCGACAGCGCCACGTTGATCGACCCCGGAATATGCGCCGCCGCAAAATCCTGCACCGCCCGCGTATCCAGAATCTTCGCCCCGCCAGCCTGCAGCGCCGCCACTTCGGAAACCTCCAGCGCCGCCACCGGCGCAAGCTCTTCCAGCGCAGCCGCCCCCGCGCGGTTCCGCTCCACCTCATCCGTAAAATAAGCAGGACGAGGCGGCAAATCGCCGATCAACAAATCCACAAATTGCTGCCGATCGCGAGCCTGCAGCGCATAGTTCGTGCGCCGCTCTTTCCCAATCGTCGAACTCCCCTCGCTGCTGATCTGTCGACCGCACAACGACCCCGCCCCGTGCGCTGGATAAACGATCGTTTCATCCGGAAGCGTAAGCAGCTTCCCATGCAAGCTATCGAAAAGCATCGACGCCAGTTCCGCCGGCGTCCTGCTGGGCGAAAGATCCGGCCTCCCCACATCGCCGATAAACAGCGTATCTCCCGTAAACACAGCCAGCGGATCATCCGATCCCGCCGCCACAGCAACCACCGAAATCCCTTCCTCCGTATGCCCCGGTGTCGAAAGAATCCGCAACCGCCCCCGTCCCAGCTCAAGCTCATCGCCATCGCGCAAATCACGATGCGCAAACCCGGCCCCAGCCCCCGCACCCATGCAAATCGTCGCTCCGGTACGTTCCGCGAGCTCCAAATGTCCCGAAACAAAATCCGCATGCAGGTGCGTCTCGATCACCCACTTGATCTTCAGGTTTCGCTCTCGCGCCTCGTCAACATAGAGGTCCACATCGCGCTGCGGATCGATCACCGCCGCCTCACCATCCTCATGCACGATGTACGAAGCATGCGCCAGGCACCCGAGATAAAAGCGCTCGATCTCCACAGCAACACCTCCACCTAAAGGTTACATCGCGCCTACTTAAACGCCAGCTTCGCCGCCAGCAGCACCAGGAAAACAGCGAAACCTCTCCGCAGCACCACCTCCGGCAGATGCTGCGCCCAGCTTCCGCCCACCCACCCGCCGATAGCAAATCCGGCCCCAATCAGCAGCGCCAGTTTTATATCCACGTGCCCCGCCTTGTAGTACTCCCAGAACGCAAAAATCCCAATAGGCAGCAACAGCGTCGCAACGGAAGTACCCTGCGCCCGAATCTGCGACATCCCATAAAAGAACATCAGCGCCGGTATCATAAGCGCCCCGCCACCGATTCCAACCAGCCCGGAGATCACACCAATTACCGCACCGAGCGCGAGCGCACCTGCAATCATGGCACCATTCACTGTCGTTTCCTCCCTGTGGACTATACCAACCGCATCGGTTTCCTGCTCCCGCAAGCCAGCCCACTATAGACCTCCAGCCCACCAACCACGCCCCCCACCCCGCTGCGACAACCCACACGCCCAACCCTGCCGACGCACCTATAATGGCTGAAACGAGGCCGAATGCAGCAGCAGGAAATCTACACGCAACTGACCACCATCTTCCACGACCTCTTCGATGATGACACCATCGTCCTGAACCCCGGTCTCACCGCCGCAGACGTCCCCGAGTGGGACTCGTTCAACCACATCAACCTCATCGTCGCCATCGAAGCCCGCTTCGACGTCAAGTTCCAGACCGCCGAACTCGAATCCATGCAGACCGTAGGCCATCTCGCCGACCTCATCCAATCGAAGCTCGCCACCCAGGGCCGCTAGCGCGCATTTTTGCACCCGGCAAACGCCGCCATCCTGACTGCCCTCACCATGACGCGTCACCCGCTTTCGTACTATCCTCTTCGAATACCCCGAAGGGCAATGACCAGCAATCTATGTCGGCCAGCAACTCCATTCTCGGCTCTTCCCCCCTACGCAAGGAAGGCCGCGCGAAGGTCCTCGGCCAGGCCCAGTACGTCGATGACCTATCCCTCCCCGGCATGTGGTTCGGCGCCACCATACGCTCCGCCATCGCCCGCGGCACCATCCGCAGCATCACCTTCTCGCCCTCCATCGACTGGTCGCAGTTCACCATCGTCACCGCCGCCGACATTCCCGGCGAGAACACCATC
>CAZZYB010000435.1:0-3914 GCA_964658125.1 uncultured Acetobacteraceae bacterium
CACGTTGCCGCTCGGAATCTCGACCAGCAGCGCAGCCACAGCGCGATCGTCGTCGTCGACAGGGTCACCGGGGATGCGCTCCACCAGGCCGCGCAGGCTGTACGTCACCAGCAGGTGCGTGCCATCGACAAAGTGCGCGGTGAGCATCGAAGCCCCCGCATCCTGCAGCGCCTGCGGCACGCCCGGAAACCCAAGCGCGGTCAGCTTCAGCTTCAGCGCAGGCTGCGGAGACCGGGGCAGCGCATGCGCCCCTAGCGCCGTAAGCGCGACCACGGCCGCAGCCCCGCGCATCCATTGCCTCATCCTGCCAGTTCGTTGATAAGCTGGAATCCGCATCCTCACACTCGCGTACATTTACTCTTGCACAGACGGGCCAAATCGGGCCACCCCCCCCGCGCGGGGCCCCCGGACCGCTAACTCTTTAGACGGAGATTTTCCAGCAATGACTTCACCTTCAGCTCGCCCTCAGTTCGCGACGGCCCTTGCAGCGGCCGTT
This sequence comes from uncultured Acetobacteraceae bacterium, assembly GCA_964658125.1. Taxonomy (GTDB): domain Bacteria; phylum Acidobacteriota; class Terriglobia; order Terriglobales; family Acidobacteriaceae; genus Granulicella. The sequence continues at coordinate 497 of CAZZYB010000435.1, forward strand.
TTTACGCTGGCCTCCTCCGCCCAGACCACCCCTGCCAAGCCCGCCGTAGATACTCCCCCGGCGACAAACTACCTGCCCACCCCGGCCTTCGATACCTCCTCCATCGACGTCAACGCCAACCCCTGCAACGACTTCTACAAATTCGCCTGCGGAAACTTCGCGAAAAACCACCCCATCCCCTCCGATCAGCCCGGCACCGACCAGTTCTACGTCCTCTACAACGTCAACAACCAGGCCCTCAACGGCATCGTGACTAAGCTCGCCTCCGGTGGCCCCGGCCGGACCGCGACCGAGCAGAAAATCGGCGACGACTACGCAGCCTGCATGGACACCGCGGCCATCGAAAAGAAAGACATCGCGCCCCTCCAGCCGCTACTCAGCGACATCGACCACGTCAGCAAACTCGAGCTCGCCGGCCTCGCCGGAAAACTGCAGCGCATCGGGGTCAACGCATTCTTCGGCTACGGCGAGATGCAGGACTTCAAGAACTCCACCAGGCAGATTGCCTACATCGACCAGGGCGGGCTGGGTCTGCCTGAAAAGGACTACTACCTCCGCACCGGCGACAAAGACAAAACCCTCCGCGATCAGTACGTCGAGCACATCACTAAGATGCTCTCCTTCGGCGGCGAAACGCCTCAGCAGGCGCTGCACGATGCGCAGGCTATCCTCGCGTTTGAGACCACGCTGGCAAAGGCTTCCAAAAGTGTGACCGAGCGCCGCGATCCGGCCTCCATCTACCACCTGATGACCGCCGCCGACTTCCAAAAGACCATCCCTCACGTCAGCTTTTCGGCGTTCCTCGATGAAATCCATTCGCCGCATGTAACAGAGCTCAACGTCACCACTCCGGACTTCATGCCGGCGCTGGTTCAAGCCATCATGACCACCGACATCGGCGTGCTGCGAGCCTACCTGCGCTACCAGCTTTTGACTGCGGAGGCGCACAACTTGCCCAAGCGTTTCGATGACGAAAACTTCGACTTCTACGGCCGCAAACTCAACGGTCAGCCGGAGCAGCGTCCCCGCTGGAAGCGCTGCTCGCAGGGCGTGGATACGGCACTCGGCGAAGCCCTCGGCCAGGTTTACGTCGACCGCTACTTCGCCGGCAACGCCAAAGCCAAGACACTCGAAATGGTCAACGACATTGAACACGCGATGGAGCGCGACATCGATCAGCTGGACTGGATGTCTCCCCCAACCAAGGTGCGCGCCAAAGAGAAGCTGCACGCCGTAGCCAACAAGATCGGTTACCCCGACAAGTGGCGCGACTACACGAAACTCACCATCTCACGCGACGACGCACTGGGTAACGGTGAACGCGCCACCGCCTTCGAAAATGACCGCGTGCTCGGCAAGATCGGCAAGCCCGTCGACAAGTCCGAGTGGGGCATGACGCCCCCGACGGTCAACGCCTACTACGACCCCAGCATGAACAACATCAACTTCCCCGCAGGCATTCTGCAACCCGCCTTCTACGACCCCAAGGCCGACGACGCCGTCAACTACGGCCACATCGGCGCGGTCATTGGCCACGAACTCACGCATGGCTTCGACGACGAAGGTAAGAAGTTCGACGCCGCCGGCAACATGACCGACTGGTGGACTGCGGACGACACCACGAAGTTCGAAGCCCGCACCGGCTGTCTCGTCAACGAGTACGGCAGCTTCGTCGCAGTCGAAGATCCGAAGGAGCCCGTGAAGGTCAACGGCAAGCTCACGCTCGGCGAGAACACCGCCGACAATGGTGGCCTGCTGCTCGCCTACATGGCCTATCTGGACCGGGCAAAAAGTAGCGGCGTCGACCTCAATAAGAAGATCGACGGCTACACCTCGCCTCAGCGCTTCTACATCGCGTTCGCGCAGAATTATTGCGAGAACTCGCGTGACGAAAGCATCCGCAACCAGGTCCTCACCGACCCGCACTCGCCCGACCACTTCCGCGCCAACGGAGCCATCGTCAACCAGCCCGGCTTCGGCCCCGCTTTCGGCTGCAAAGCCGGCAGCCCCATGGTCCCAGCCAATAGCTGCCGAGTCTGGTAAGAGCAGGGGATAGTGGGTAGACGATAGAGGATAGTGGCTTCCCTTTTTCGCTCTTTCTATCCTCTACCCACTATCCACTAAAGGATCTCCGTGCGCCGCACCCCCAGCCGTCCCCTCGGTTTTGCCGCATGCGCTGTCGCCAGCGCGCTGTGGGGGTGCGGCTTTTTCTTCGGCAAGATCGCACTCAGCGAAATGGGCCTCGGATCGATGGTCTTTTACCGCTTCGCCTTCGCCTGCGTGGCGCTGCTGCCATTGATCGCAACCCATCGCCCCGGCCTGAACGCAAGCGAGTGGCGAACACTCCTCATCGCCTCCTTCCTGGGCGTGCCGCTACAGTTCCTGATCCAGTTCCGCGGCCTTCAGCTGACCACTGTTTCGCACGCCTCGCTGATGGTCGGAACCATGCCCGTAATCCTCGCCGTAGGCGCAACCATCTTCATGCGCGAACGCCTTTCGCCCCTCGGCTGGGGTGCGCTCGCGGTCTCAAGCCTCGGCGGCGTTCTGATCGCCCTTAGCCACGCCCGCCACGCCGCCGGCGGAGACCCCACAATCCGTGGAGACCTCTACGTAGTCCTCTCGCTGCTGATCGCCCTCGGTTGGATCCTCCTCAACAAGCAACTAATGGAGCGCCACTCCGCCATCGTCGTCACGGCCTACGGTCTCGTAGCGGGCACAATCATGCTCGCGCTCTACGTCCCCTTCGCCTACGGCCTGCCGCCCATCCACGGCGTTTCGCTGAAAGCCTGGCTAGCCCTCGCGGCCAGTGGCATTCTCTGCACCGCAACGACAACCCTCCTCTGGAACTGGGGCATGACGCAGGTCCCCGCATCGCAAGCCGGTGTCCTGCTCAACCTCGAACCGCTGCTCGGCTCCATCCTCGGCGTGGTCATCCTGCAGGAGCGTCTCGGCGCGCTCGCCTACCTAGGTGGCGCGCTGATCCTCGCAGCCGCCATCACGCTCACGACGCGAACCCACACCCCCATCCCGCACGAGCAACTCTGAACTGCTACGATTCCCGCACCACATCCCGACACCGGAGCCTCACGTCATGCGTCTTCGCTTCCTCCTGCTCGCGTTCGCCCTCGCCCTCCCATCCTTCGCGCAAAACACATCGAAGCCGATGCCCAAACCCGCCGCAACCACCGCACTCGGCGGAGGCCCGGGCATGGTCTGGGTCAACACCACAAGCAAGGTCTACCACTGCTACGGCGACCGCTACTACGGCAAAACAAAGGACGGCAAATACATGACCGAGGCCGCCGCCAAAGCCATCCATGCCCACGGCGCACGCAATCAAACCTGCGGCAAATAGGGAACCGCTAAACTAACCGGATGGCCTTCACCGCCGCAAGCTTCCGTGCAACGCTGAGCCGCG
>CAZZYB010000436.1:0-3886 GCA_964658125.1 uncultured Acetobacteraceae bacterium
GAATCCTGCGGCGTCTGCGGACACGGTGTACGCGCCGACCGGAATGGATGGCGCAGAGAAGCGACCTGCGCCGTCGGTAGTCAGGGTGCGCTGATTGCCGGTGTCGCTGTTGTGTACGCGAACGGTCGCATTAGGTACCAGGGCTCCGCTGGGATCGGTGACGGTACCGCTGATGGTTCCGCCAACGACCTGTGCTTTGCCCGAGATGCTGACGAAGAGTGTGACGATGGCTGCGAGGACGATATAGAAGAGGAGTTCTTTGCGCGATCGGCGAAGGGATGTGAAGGTAAGCATTGCAGTCTCCTGAGTGTGTGAGGGCGCTCGCGTCTTTGCGCGGCGGCTTGATGTGGTGTCAGTAAGGGTGAGCAGCTGGTTCTTGCGCTAGCGGCAACAACGACAGCGGTACATTCGCGATGCGGTGGAGATCAGGCTTAGGCTCATCGAATGCCTCCGTGTCGGTAGGCGGCGAAGACCAGGCCGAGAGTGACGAGTGCGATGAAGATTTCGCCGAGGACACCGACCATGATCGGCCGCCAACCCTGGTTGACCAGGTCGCGAAGTTGCGTGCGCAGACCTACACCGGCGAAGGCGGGGAGAAACGCCCATTTGGAGAGGTTCGACAGTGAGCCCAGTTGCGAGGGGGAGAAGAAACCGCTGGTCGCGAGCAGCGAGATTGCGATGAAGCCGAGGATGAACTTGGGGAACTTCTGCCACAGGAAGAGCGCCTTGTTCTCGACTTTGCTGGCTTGTCCACGCGATGCCCAGTAGATGGCGTAGCCCAGCACAACGAAGCCGATAAACGCGGAACGTGCCGTTTTGGCGAGGACGGCGAAGCGGCCAGCTTCATCGCCGTAGAGCGCTCCGGTGACGGTGGCCTCCGCGGTGTTGTCTACGGCGAGGCCGGTCCAGATGCCGTAGGACTGCTGGCCCATGTGCAGAGCGTGGCCGATCGCGGGGAAGGTGAAAAGCGCGAGCGCGCCGAGGGTGAGGATGGCGGCGATGGCGGTGGTGGTGTCCTCTTCGTCGGGATCGATGGCGCCTTGTGCAGCCATGATCGCGGTGACGCCGCAGATGCTGGAACCGATGGCGAGCAGAGATGTGAGCTTGGGCGGAAGCTTGAAGAGCTTGCCGAGCAGCGTCATGACGGTGAGCGAGAAGATGAGTTCGAAAAACACCATGATGATGGTCATGCGACCGAGGTGCAGAACGTCGGCGAAGAGGAACTTGGCTCCGACGAGGACGATGCCGAGTTTGAGCCAGAGCTCGTAGGTGGCTACGCCGGGGCGGAAGATTTGAGGGACGCCGATGGTGTTTGAGATGAGGAGGCCGAGGAGGATGGCCCAGAGGACGTACTCGATTTGCGGAGCGGGGATGTGGTGCGCGGTGCGGAGGTAGTGGAAGAAGTGTTCGAGGCCTTTGCCGAGAAGGCCGATGCCGAAGAGGAGAGCGATGCCGGGAAGGAGGGTGAGGAGGTGTCGCGGCTGCTTCGCGGTGGCGGAGGGTGGAGCGGGCAGCGAGATGGTCTGGGCGGACACGATGGCTTATGGGTGAGGGCGGGCGCCCAATTACCAGCCGATGTGGTGGATGACGTTGAGGCGGATGAGTGCGGCGAAAGCCAGGGCGAGGGTGATCGCAACGGCGTCGACGTTGAAGCTGAGGCGGTGCTGGGTGGCGATTTTGGGTGTGTTGAAACGGGGTGCCATGGGGGACTCCTGTGATGGGTTCAGTTTGGCTGGGAAAAGGGCTCAGAAAGAGAAAACCCACGCTGCGCTTGAGTAGCTGCTGCGTGGGTGCTTGAGCCTGACCGCGAAGTTTAGGGGCTTCGCTTAGAGCAGACAGACACCGGCGCAACAGCGCGGCATGTGACAACACATGCAACAGGTCGCGGCGGCGGTGTGGTTCTGCTTCATCAGTATTAGAGCCTAAAGGGTGTGGGGCGTAGTGTCAATGGGCTATGGCGCGGAGGCGGTGTCCAGCTTGAACTTAGCGCGGATGTAGCTGATGTTGATGGTGCCGATGTCGGCTTGCATGAGGGTGCCGTCGGCGTCGCGTAGAGAGCGCCTTTGGCCTTGTTCCAGCCGAGGGCGTAGCGCTTGAGGGCGACGGGTTTGCCGTCGAGGGTGCTGGTGACGTCGGTGGGGTCGCCGATTGTGCGGCCGCTTTCGTTGATCATCTGGAAGCTGTTGGCCTGCGCCAATACCGTGCTTGCGAGAGCGGCGAGCGACAGAGTGAGTGCGGCAGACCGGAGCTTCATACGGGGTTCCTGCCAGTCATAAGACAGCCGGTATTAGACTTCTGGGGGAGAAGATAGACGATGCATTCAGGCTTCAGGTTGGCGGCAATGTTGGTGGTGCTGGGCGGTGTGGCACGAGCGCAGGGCGATCCGGCGCGGGCGTTTGATCCGGCTACCGCGGCGCAGCGGGCTCCGGGGACGAAGGTGCGGGTTGACCTTATTGGCGACTCGACGCAGACCAACAATGCCGGTTATGGACGTGGCTTCTGCGCCAATCTCACCGCCGAGGTGGATTGCGTGAATATGGCGAAGGGTGGCGCGAGTACGCGGACCTTTCGCGAGCAGGGGTTGTGGGATCGTGCGCTTGGGACCAAGCCGGATTACATGGTGATCCAGTTCGGGCACAACGACCTGGTGACGAAAGATGGTAAAGGTGCTGTCGACCGGACTCATCTGAATGAGAAGGGTAAGGCTGTGTTTGGGCGAATTGTGGCGGATAATCTGGTGCGGACGCTGGTGGAGCTTGGGCCGGATGTTGTGGGCGTTCCGGCGCAGTAGCTAGCGGCTGTGCGACCCACCTTTTCGTATGGAGCCGCGAAACGATGGGCCACCCAGATGTTGATGGTTAAATTTTCGGGGAGAAATCGGTGAGCTTCATGAAGGTAATGTCGTGCTTGACGACGAAGACGCCATCCTTTTCGGTCTCGGCTTTGAGTGCGACCCATTCGGGATCTTTGCTGAATTTCGCCCAGCTTTGGCGGGCGGCTTCGCGGCTCTTATGGCGCAGCAGGTAGATGAGGGTACGACCTGCGAGGGGGTCTTCGGTGGGGACCCAGAAGGCGACGTTGTGCATGCCGAGGCGTTCGAAGATTTTTGTTTCTTTAGAGCGGAAGCGCTCGAGGATGAGGTCCTGCTTGCCTTCGTTGAGGTGGTAGATGCGGAGTTCGTAGACGGTTTCCGGAGTGATTTCAGAAGGAGACTGGCCTAGTAGTTCGCCGCCGAGGGCCAATGGAAGTGCTGCTGCCGCGGCGGCGGACTTGATTGCGGTACGTCGAGTCATTGTGTGCTCCTTTGCGTCGTTGCGTTTCCATCGTACTCGCTGGCAACCGGCGGGCCTACGAACGAGCTAGAATTTCGGCATGAATGCTGAGACACAAAATGACGTTTCCAGACTCTTTCTTGAGTTCTCTATCAACAAGCTGGAACAGATGGAGAAGTTCGTTGATAGCTGTCTGCGACGGTTGAGCGATGAGCAGATCTGGAGGCGCGATGGGGCGCATGAGAACGCGGTCGGCAACCTGATCCTGCACCTGTGCGGCAACATGCGGCAGTGGATCATGTACGGCGTCGATCGGCAACCCGATGTACGGGTTCGGGATGCAGAGTTTTCGGCTGAGAGCGGCGTGAGTCGCGAGGAGCTGCTCGCACTGTTTGCCGGGACGGTGTTCGAGGCGTCCAAAATTTTGGCAACACTGGACCCAGAGCGACTGGTGGAGCGCACCAATCCGCAACACGGCGAGGTGGCCGTTCTGGACGCGATCTACCAGGTGGTTGGCCATGTGCAGCAGCATGTGGGACAGATCATCCTGCTGACGAAGCAGATGACTGCGAGTGACGTTGACTTGTCGATGCCCCGGCCGCGCTAACGCTCCC
>CAZZYB010000437.1:0-3871 GCA_964658125.1 uncultured Acetobacteraceae bacterium
CAGTCGGTGTGTCCGCAGACGACGATGTGCTGGACCTTGAGGGCGGAAACGGCGAACTCGATGACCGCACTGTTGCCGCCCATCATTTCGCCGTAGGCGGGGACCATGTTGCCGATGTTGCGGAGGACGAAGATGTCGCCGGGGCTCGCCTGCGTAATTTCAGAGGGGTCGACGCGGGAGTCGGCGCAGGCAATGAGCAGGGTGTGGGGCCGCTGCGTCTCGGTGGCAGCGCGGGAGTACATGTCGGCATGTCTGGGGTAGACTTCGGCGCGGAACCGGCGAACGCCTTCCTTCAGTTTTTCGAGGGTGTTGTCCATCAGGCGGCGGCTCCTTGATCGAAGTTGCGCCACTTGATGTTGCAGCCGATGCTCTGGCGCTGGTTGGGGTCGGGGCGCTTGCCGGCGATCACCGCATTGAGAGCCGTCCGGAGGTCTTCGCCCGTGACGGGCGCATCGTTGCCGAAGTCACCGCGGCGGGGGCGGCTCGAGTCGAGCTGGCCTCGGTAGACGAGCCTCATTTCCGCGTCGAAGAGGAAGAAGTCGGGAGTACATGCGGCGCCGTAGGAGCGGGCTACTTCCTGGGTGTCGTCGAGGAGGTAGGGGAAGGTCCAGCCGAGGCGGGCGGCTTGTTCGCGCATGCCGTCGGGGCCGTCGGCGGGGTACTCGATTGTGTCGTTCGACTGGATGGCGGCGATGGCGATCGGGCCTTCGCCGCTGGCGCCGAAGTAGTCGCGGCCGATGTTGGCGAGTTCCTGCTCGACGTGTTTGACGTAGGGGCAGTGGACACAGACGAACATGACCAGCAAACCGTGCTTTTTGACCGGGCCGCCGTGGGTTGATTTGTTGACGCCGTCGGTGAGCTTCTCGTCCCAGACGAGGGCCGCTATGTCGTCTCGGCTGAAGACTTTTCCGGAGACTACGTCTACCAGTTCAAAGGCCGGGGCTTCTTTGCCCAGCTCGACCATCTTCGATTCGGTTCTCGACATTCAAATCCTCGCTGATTCCATCATAAGATGCCGGTGACAAAAGAATTACGTCGGGGCTTGTTCTCTGGAGCGGAATTGCCGATAAGGCGGGTGTGGGCGCTGCACCCGGGCCGGATTGAGAATCGTCTAATAAGGTGAAAGAGGGCCCATGTACTTGTTTAAGCGAATCTCCGCGGTGTTGTGTGCAGTTTTTGCGCTGATGGGAGGAGGTTCGAGTTTGCAGGCGCAATCCGCTCGCGCAGTGGCGCAGACGCAGCGGGTTTTCGGGGATGTGGAGACGGGGCCGGTCACGCGGATCGGGGGTCACGTTCCGGCGTGGGCAAGTGCCGCGAACGACCTGGGAAGTGTGGCTTCGAGCAGGAATCTGGACAATTTGCACCTGGTTCTGGCGCGTTCGGCGCCGGTTGAGGCTGCATTTGAGCAATTGCTGGCGGATCAGCAGAATCCCGCGTCGGCGCGGTATCACCAATGGCTGACTCCGCAACAGAACGCGGTCCAGTACGGGATCGCGGCGGCGGATGTGGCGGCGGTGACGGACTGGATGAAGTCCAGGGGTTTGAGTGTGGATGGGGTCGCTGGGGGCGGTCTGTTTATTACATTTAGCGGGCCTGTTTCGGTGGTTGAGAGTGCGTTTTCGACCCATTTGCATACCTTTATGCATGAGGGTTCGGCGCGGTTTGCACCGACGGCTGAACCGGGGGTGCCGGCGGCGCTGGCTGGGGTCATTCAGTCGGTGGCGGGGCTGACGGAGCAGATGGCGCACGTGCAGTCGCGCGCGGGGGCGATTGCGGCGGGCGGGCAGGTGCAGCCGCTGTACAACACCAGCTCGGGGAATCATTTTCTTTCGCCCGGGGATTTCAATGCGATTTACGGCATTACGCCGACGCTGAATGCGGGGATCAATGGCAGCGGGATGCGGGTGGTGAACCTGATCGACTCGCGGATTGCGGCGGCGGATATTACGGGGTTCAACAGCGTGTTTGGGATGTCGGTGGCGCAGCCTAACCAGATACTGGTGCCGGGCGGTACGGATCCGGGGTTGAGTTCGGGGTCAGAGGGCGAGGCGGCGCTGGACGTGCAGAGGATCCTGGGGACGGCACCGGGAGCTGCGGTTGATCTGCTGGTGATGGGGAGCCTGAGCTTCAACAACATCTATAGTGCGCTGCAGTATGAGGTGGGGACACTGAACGATCCGATCGTCAATATGAGCTTTGGGTCTTGTAACAGCGGGAATTCGACGAGTCAGTCGCAGGCGTTCGACAGCTACTTCAAGACGGGGGCGGCGCAGGGGATCAGCTTCTTTGTTTCCTCGGGGGACCAGGCGGCGGCGGGGTGCGATTCGGGGTCGACGATTCCGGCGACGCAAGTGCTGGCTACGAATTTGATCTGCGCCAGCAGCTATGCGACGTGTGTGGGTGGGACTCAGTTTGCGGAGGGTGCGGGGAGCTATTGGGCGGGGAGCAACTCGTCGACGCGGGTTTCCGCTACGGGGTATATCCCGGAGGGTGCGTGGGATGAGCCTACGTTCGTGAGCAGCGGCAAGACGACCTACCAGGCTTCGGGGACGGGGGGCGGGATCACGAACTTTGCGAAGCCTTCGTGGCAGGCCGGGACGGGTGTTCCGGCGGATGGGTTTCGGGATGTACCGGATGTGTCATTCACGTCGTCGTTCCATGACGGGTATTTGGTCTGCCAGGCGGACTCGGGGAACGACTGCTCGGCGGGGACGTTCAAGTACATTACGTTTGGGACGTCGGCTTCGTCGCCGGCGATGGCGGGGATTGCGGCGCTGCTGGACCAGAAGCTGGGGGCGCGGCAGGGTAATTTGAATCCGCTGTTTTATACGCTGGCTGCGACTCCGTCGAATGGGGTGTTTCACGATGTGACGGTGGCGTCGAGCGGGGTGGGTTCGTGCTCTACGGCGGTGCCTTCGATGTGTAACAACAGCACGCCTTCGAGCACCGCGCTGACGGGTGGGTTGGCTGGGTATGCGGTGGCGGATGGATATGATCTGGCAACGGGGTTGGGGTCGCTGGATGTGACGAACTTTCTCGCGGCGGCGGCGCCAGCGACGACGGTGAGCCCGGCGACTACGACGCTGGCGATTTCGGCGAGTGCGAATCCGATCACGACGGCACAGACCGTGACGTTTACGGCGGCGCTGGGTGGCGGGTCCGGGGCGACGGGGACGGTGCAGTTCTATTCGAACGGTAGTGCGCTGGGGTCGGCGGTGGCGTTGAGCACGGCGGGCACGGCGACTACGACGGCGTTGAGTTTTGCGAGTGCAGGGACGTACGCGATTACGGCGGTCTACTCGGGCGACGCGTCGTTTGCGGGTTCGACTTCGAGTGCGCTGACGCTGGTGGTGACTTCGCCGGCGGTGCCTTCGTTTACGCTTTCGGCGGCGAGCGGGTCGTTGAGTTTCGCGTCGGGAGCGATTACGGGGAATGTGGATTCGATCCTGGTGAGTTCGGTCAATGGGTTTGCGGGGACTGTGGCGCTGAGTTGCTCGGTGACGCCGGCTTCGACGAGCGACCAGGTGGGGTGCTCGATTACGCCCACCGGCGTGGTTGTGGGTGCGGGAGGGAGTGGGGCGGCGGCGGCGACGATTTCGACGACCGCGCAGACGAGTGCGGCGCATACTGCGCTGGGTGGCGCGGCGTTCGTGCTGCTGGTTCTGGTGGCGCCGTTTCGGCGGCGGCGCAGGCTGCGATCGCTGGCCGGGGTTGTGGCCGTTTTCAGCGTTCTTGCGGTGATTTCCGGATGTGGCAGCGGAGGTGCGCTCACATCGCCGGCCACTACTGCGAGCAGCGCGCGAAGCTATACGGTGACGGTGACGGGTACGGGAACGTCGGCCGGGAGTAGTGCGGTTGTGACGGCGAGCAC
>CAZZYB010000438.1:0-3861 GCA_964658125.1 uncultured Acetobacteraceae bacterium
CCGACCTACTCCCCAAAACCGCCACAATAACCCTCAAGCTCACCACAACCAACCTCGCCGGTGCCACCGTCACGATCGAATCAACCGGAACCCCCGAAATCACGCAACTAAACAACCGCGTGCAGCTATAAGCGCGCGATAGGATATCGCTAACACCCGGAGGAACTGTGCCCGCTGATCCAATTGAAGTCATTGCAGCCAACAACGAAACCATGACCACCCCCGAGCCCGGCCTCCAACGCCAGGTCATGTCCTACAGCCCTTCGATGATGCTAGTAAGGCATCTCCAGAAAAAAGGCTGGGTAGGTGCCAAGCACAGCCACCCCCACGAGCAGATGGTCTACGTCATCAGCGGCCGCATCGTATTCGAGCACCCCGGCGGCCAGTTCGAAGCCAAAACCGGCGACAGCTTCATCGTCCCCGGCGGCGTAGACCACCAGGCCTGGGCCCTCGAAGACTCCGAAGTCCTGGACTTCTTCACACCCTACCGCGAGGACTACGCCACCTAGGAAGCCACCCTTTTCGTTACCGAAATTCTCGCTCGCATCGTATGCATTGCACCCGGTGCGAGCGTGATGGCATTCGACCCCACATTCGCCGTCTCCACCGCGACCATCTCGTGCCACTCCCAAGGCCCAAGGTCCGGCAACTCTTTCCACGGATTGAACACGACCGTAGAATTCGAGTTCTCTTTGCGGACGTGAATCCGTCGATTAACAGTCCGATCGTGAACCATGCATTTACCCGTCGTGTTGTTGTAAACGCCGTCTACCATCTGCGTAAAGTGAATCGGCCTGCCCTCCGCCGGCTTCACCTTCATGCCATCCGTCTTGTCGATATAGCTCGTCTGCTCAAGCCCCTCGACCGTTGCTTCGTGAATATCAGTCACATGGTAGTAACTATGAAAAGCCTCTTCGAAAAACAACGGCTTGTCATCGTCATTCGTGACTGTCAATCCCAGCGTTAGTGCCCTGCCGATGGTGAATACCAGCTCCAGCCGAAACCGATCGAACCCCATCGACCGGCTCACAGCCGTAGGCCCCAGCTCAAACATAAGTTCAACATCCGACCCCACCAGAACGGCCGACTTCAACGTCCAATCCTGCGTCCGCGCAAACCCATGCGAAGGCCCCGGGTGCCCATCAATCCGGTCCTTCTTGCTATCCGTAGCGAACCACGGAAACACCACCGGGATCCCCCCGCGCAGCGGCTTCCCAGGCGCGAGGTCGCTCTTGCGGCTAAGAAAGATCACCTCAGCCTGTCCAGCAGGCCGGAACGACGTCAGATGCGCTCCCTGCAGATAGATGGTCGCCGTAGCATGACTCGTCTCGACGTGCACCCGCACCAACCCATTGACCTCATCGAAGCTCAAAAACTTTGCCGAAGCAAACTGCCGTTGAAGCTCTCCAACATCCATGCCTTGCTGCCTCGCTTCAAGCTCTGCGGTCGATAGTCAAAATCGTCTGATCGTCCTGCACCGCCGTGCCTTCACAGAACTTCTCCAGCGCCCCAAACAGCTTCGCCACAGTCTCCGGCGCGGTCAGATGCTGACCCATCTCCGCAAACCCGAACTGCGTGCCCCCCACGTCCTCCGCCTCGCTGATGCCATCGCTCAACAGCACAATCTGGTCACCCGGTCCCAGGCTCAGATGGATGGAATGAAACGTAGCAAAATCCAGCAGTCCCACCGGAACATCGTGGTCGGTAATGGTCTCCACGCTTCCATCCGCGCGAACCACCAGCGGCGACACATGTCCTCCATTGATCAGCTCGACGCTCACCTCACCCGCCGACCCCAGCGTATACCGCACCATCACCAGCGTCAGGTACTTTTCCGGCGGCGTCCGCGAATAAACAAACGCATTCACCGCTTTCACCGCATCCAGCAGGGAAGCCCCCGTCGTGATCTGCGCATGAAACATCCCTTGCACCATCGACGCCAGCAGCGCCGCCGGAATTCCCTTGCCGCATACATCGGCGACAATCGCCACAAACCCATCCGGCGTCGGCAGTACGTCATAAAAATCTCCACCCACGCTCGTACAAGGCACAGTCCGAGCCGCCAGCTCCACCCCCGTAAACCGCGGTAGTGTCTGCGGAATCATCTGCCGCTGGATCGACGCCGCAATCTCCAACTCCTTGCGTAGCAGCACCGACTCGCGCTCCGCTTCCAGCATCCGGAAGTTCTCCAGCAGCGTAGCCGCCTGGCTCGCAATCGCGTGCAGAATATCCTTGCCGATCCGCGTAAAATCATGCTGCCCGGACCGGCTGTCCAGGTACATCAGCCCCAGCAGACGCGTAGAGTTCGGACATCTCAGCGGAATCGCCGCCACGCTCCGGATCGAGTGCAAAATCAGGCTTTCGCGTCCGCGTGCAGCTTCCCGCCTCGTGTCCGAAAGCACAAAATCCAGTTGCGATGCAGCCGCGTCCCGCACGATCGAGTGCGAAATATCCGCCGCTTCCGCCAGCGTCTTTCCGTCCCGGTCCAGGCCGCAACCCAGCTTGAAGTTCTCCGGGCCGTCACCCAGAAAAACAAACCCTCTCTCCGCGCCGGTCAGCCGCAGAGCATAGCTCAGCATCGTGCACAGCACATCTTCCAGCGCACCTTTCTGGCTCAAGCTCTGTGCCGCTTTCAAAAACAGCGCCAGCGTCTCCAGGTCCGTCTCCGACCCCGACCGCGACAGACTCGCAATCAAAGTCCGCGTCGAGCTGTCCTCGCCCGTGTCCTCAAAAATCAGCACATCCTGGCTGGTCCCCAGCGTGATCCGGTCGCCGGAGCGCAGCCGATGGTTCGTCACGGTCAAACCGTTCGCAAACGTCCCATGCCGGCTTCCCGAATCCACCAGAAAATAGCCTTCGCCATCGTGATCGATCGCCGCATGTTCCCGCGACACCTGTGGGTGACTCAGGCACAAATCGCGGTCCGCCCCACGTCCCAGCGTAAACGGCGTATGGTCCAGTTGGACGATCCGCCGCATGTTCGCGCTTTCGATAATGAGCTTCGCGTTTGTCATCTTCCGTACCGGATGTTAGCACCGCCACGCCCCTTACGGAGACTCGCTGCTGCCGCATAAGGCTCTTGCCGTCACCATTCCCTTGACAATCGAGCAGGATAAACGGACACTGCCTCAGAGCACAGGCGCAAACAGATTTGGGCGATAGCACGACAAAACGCGAATCCATAACCCTCGACTCTGACCTGGCCAGCGTGGAAACTGTCGAGCAGACGGCCGAAGCCTATGCTCGCGAAGCCGGCTTTGACGACGACACCGCGACCAACATTTCCATGGTCGCCCGCGAGGCTGCCGTCAATGCCGTCCTGCACGGAAACAAAAAAGACACCACCAAATTCGTGACCGCAACCTTCGAACTGTCCGCCGACGAGCTCAAAATCAGCATAGCGGACGAAGGCCCAGGTCTCGATCCCGACAAAATTCCAGACCCCCTCGCCCCGGAAAACGTCATGCGCTCCTCCGGTCGTGGGGTTTTTCTTATGAAGCACTACATGGATGAGGTACACTTTCGCCAGTTGACTCCCGGAACTGAGATCACACTGGTCAAACGCAGGGGCTAAAAGGAGATAGGGATATGAGCATGAAGTTTGCAACTCGTAAGGTGGGAGACGTCACGGTACTGGACCTGAGTGGAAAGATCACGCTTGGCGAGGGCAGCGTGACCATCCGCGACGCGGTGCGCGACGTTCTCGGCACCGGTGAAACCAAGATTTTGCTGAACCTGGCTGACGTGAACTACATCGACAGCTCCGGCATCGGCGAACTCGTCAGCGCGCTGACCGCAGTCAAGAACGCCGGCGGCCAGCTAAAGCTCCTGCAACTCACCAAGAAGGTTCAGGACCTCCTG
>CAZZYB010000439.1:0-3622 GCA_964658125.1 uncultured Acetobacteraceae bacterium
CCTGACATTCGCGGGCGCGAAGAAGTGCTTCGCGTTCACTCGAAGAAGGTTCCGATGGCGGAAGACGTCAATCTGAACATTCTGGCGCGTGGGACACCGGGCTTCTCGGGCGCGGACCTGGCGAATATGGTGAACGAGGCGGCGTTGACGGCTGCGCGGTTCAATCGCAAGGCTGTGCACATGTATGACTTCGAAACAGCCAAGGACAAGGTGTTGATGGGCGCTGAGCGCAAGTCGATGCTGCTGACCGACGAAGAGAAGAAGGTGACCGCGTATCACGAGGCTGGCCACGTGCTGGTTGCGGCGATGCGTGATCATTCTGATCCTCTGCATAAGGTGACAATCATTCCGCGCGGTATGGCGCTGGGTGTGACGATGCATCTTCCGACTGAAGACAAGCACACGGTGACGCGTGATTACCTTGAGACGCAGCTGGCTGTATTTATGGGCGGACGCTGCGCTGAGGAGATCTTCCTGAAGCAGATGACGACGGGCGCCGGCAACGACATTCAGCGGTCGACTGCGCTGGCTCGCGCGATGGTTTGCGAGTATGGCATGTCGGCGCTTGGGCCGATGACGTTTGGCAAGAAGGAGCAGGAAGTGTTCCTCGGCCGCGAAATTGGGCAGGCTCGTGACTTCTCGGATGACACGGCGAAGCAGATCGACGAAGAGGTTCGGAAGTTTGTCGACGCGGGTTATCAATCGGCTTACTCGATCCTTGATGGCAACCACGACATCATGCATCGCATGTCGGCGGCTTTGCTGGAACGCGAGACGCTGGATGCTGCGGAGATCAAGCTGATTATCGAGAACCGCGAGTTGCCGCCGTTGAAGTCGGCGCTGGCTCATGCGGACTCGGGGCCGGACGATACGCAGAAGATCCTGAAGCCGGATACAGGCCGCAAGCCTGGGTTTGGCGAAGGACAGCCGGCGCAGGCGTAAGGCAGGGGATAGCGTTTAGAGGATAGAGAAACAAAAACGGGCGCCCTTTGCGGGGCGCCCGGATTGCTTGTGGAGTGGGTTACTTTTTCGACTTAGCTGAGACTGATTTGGCTGATGCTTTGGCTTGCTTCTTTGAGGACGGGCCTGCGGTTACGAGGTCGTCGTCATCGTCTTCATCGTTGTTGGAGTTTGCTGCGGCGCCTGCTTCGCCCAGGCCGGGTTTATTGGTGCTTGGGGTGGTCTGGCTGATGAGTTCGCCGAAGGCCGAGGTGGTGGCTTTCTTGCCCATGTCCTGTTTGCCGCGGGCTTCCTGATCTTCGGTGCCGTTGACGTTCTGGATGGCGAGGCCGGGGCCGCCGGTCATTTCGGAGTCTACGGGTGAGAGACCGAAAGCCGTCTGCCAGGGGCCACGCATGTCGGTTTCGCCTTCGCTGCCGTCGCCGGTTGAGCCGTTGAAGTACTGGTCGACGAGGACGGGTGTGGGCTTGAGGAAGCCGATGGAGAAGGGCGGCTTTTCCATGCTTTCGAGGGCGGCGGAGAAGGCCTTCATGTGGGTGATTTCGCGGGTCATGAGGAACTGCAGGGTGTCGATTGTACCGGGATCGTCGGTGTGGTCGATGAGGCGCTCGTAGACGATCTTGGCGCGGGCTTCGGCGGCGATGTTGCTGCGGAGGTCGACATCGAGCTCGCCGGTGATCTTGAGGTAGTCGGCGGTCCAGGCGTTGCCTTGCGAGTTGTAGAGGCTGACTCCGCCACCGCCTGCGATGGTGACGAGCGGGTCAGCTTCAGCGGCTTCGCGATTGGTCTTGAGGGGTTTTAGATGGAGGCGGATGAGAGCGCCGACGACTTCGAGATGCGAGAGTTCTTCGGTGCCGATGTCGAGCAGGAGATCGCGGCGGGCGAGATCGTCAACGCAGTTCCAGCCCTGGATGGTGTACTGCATGGCGGCGGCGAGTTCGCCGTTGGCTCCGCCGAATTGTTCGAGGAGCATGTTGCCGAAACGCACGTTGGGCGTTCCGACCTGCACGGTGTACATCAGTTTCTTAACGTGGTGATACATAGGGAGCCCTCGGATGGTTTTGCATGCGCTGGATGTGAAGCGGGCAACGTACGCCGCGGGGCGGGGAAATGACAACTAGGTCATGAGATGCAGAGTTGGGCGGAAAGGTAAGGGGACAGAGCGAAGAGTATAGAGCGAAGAGTGAAGGGGGTGAGTTGGTTAGGTCGATGACTGGGTGCTGCGGAGCCAGGTGGGGCGGCGGCTCCAGGAGCGCTTGAGCTGGCGGATGATCCAGCGGACGCAGAGGATCATGGCCAGGAGGCAGACTGCGGCGATGGTGGCGGCGGTGTAGGGGTGGTGCGTGGCGAGCCATGTGAGGCCTATGGCGGCACCGTCTTCGGTCGCGGAGAGGGCGATGTTGGAGAGAGGTTCCGGGCTGGCGGTGACGAGGGCTCGGGCGGCGGTCTTTGAGCCGTGGGCGACGGACGTGATGAGCGCGGCTGCGGCGGTGGCGAGGAGTTGCAGCTTGGGGGAGAGATGCGAGGCGGCATGGTAGGCGAGGAACGCGGAGACGGGGACGCGGATGAAGGTGTGGGCGGCGTTCCAGAGGAGGTCGAAGGCGGGGATTTTGTCGGCGAAGATTTCTATGCAGAAGAGGAGGATGTCGATGACGAGGACCCAGGTGTTGGCGAGGGAGTCGAGGCCAGAGGGGAGGACGACCCAGTGGAAGCGGGCGAGGATGCCGAGGGTGGCGATGGTGGCGTAGACGTTCAGGCCGGCGGCGAAGCTGACGGCGACGATGAGGGCGGCGATGGTGGAGGGGGTGAAGGTCATGGCGGCGCGTCTCAGGAAATCGTACGCTATGGAGAAACAGCAGGTCTCTCCATTGCGCATCGCGGTAAAGCTAGGATGCTTCGGTCGAGATGACAGATTTGTGGGAGTAGTCAGCGGGCAGCTTCGGTCGAGATGACAGAGTGGGGAAGGGTTCGGTGAGGAACCTGGTGTGTGGGTGCGGTAGGCTTACGGGATGGTGAAGTGTTGGTTTGTTGGGGTTTGTGGCGTGGTGTTGGCGGGGGGTGCGCAGACGGCGCCGAAGTCTACTGCGCCGGTGGATGTGGCGGGTTCGGGGAAGACGATTGCGAAGAGGCTGGAGCCGAATCGGGATGATTTGCTGCGGGGTGGGTATGGGCCTTATCGGGCTAATAATGATTTGCTGTTTTACCACCTGAATCTGCGGGTTGATCCGGTGGAGCAGAGGATTGGGGGATCGAATACGGTTCGGTTTCGGATGCTCGAGGATGGGACGCGGATACAGCTGGATCTGACGCCTGAGCTTGCGATCGACAGCATCAAGCTGAAGGGGAAGGTGTTGAAGTACACGCGTGAGGAGCGGGCGGTGTGGATTGATTTTCCCCGGACGCTGCGCAAGGGGCGCGTGTACGAGGTTGTGTTTGCTTACTCGGGTAAGCCGGTGGAGCAGGGGCGGTTCGGGTGTTTTACGTTCAATAAGGATGCGGCGGGTAAGCCTTGGATTACGACGGCGTGCGAGCAGGAAGGCTCAAGTGTGTGGTGGCCGAACAAAGATCAGTGGCGCGATGAACCGCAGGATGGGATGCTGATTTCGGTGGCCGTGCCGGATGGTTTGATGGATGTTTCGAATGGAGAGTTTGAGGGTAAGCA
>CAZZYB010000439.1:3632-3840 GCA_964658125.1 uncultured Acetobacteraceae bacterium
CACAAGCTTCCGGGTGGGTATACACGGTGGGACTGGCGGGTTCATTACGGGATCAATGTTTACGATGTGGCGTTGAATATTGGGGACTACAAGCACTTCGGCGGGATGCATGGGCGGACGGCGATGGACTTCTATGCGCTGCCGGAAGATTTGGAAAAGGCGAAGGTGCAGTTCGCGCAGGCTGAGGGGATGCTCGAGGCGTTTGAGC
>CAZZYB010000440.1:0-3837 GCA_964658125.1 uncultured Acetobacteraceae bacterium
GAACTCGAAGTTGTGGAGCGGGCCGGAGGTGAAGTGGGCTTTGAAGCGGCGGGCGGAAGCGGCGATGAGGTCGGTTACGCGGTCTCGGAGGACGGAGAGTTTGACGGGTTTATGCAGGTAGTCTGCTGCCCCGAGACGAATGGCTGCGATTGCGGTTTCGGTGGTGTAGTGCGCGGTCATGAGGATGACGTCGATGGAGGGGTCGAAGGCCATGATGCGCTGGAGGACCTCGAGGCCCGTCATTTCGGGCATGACGAGGTCTGTGATGACGAGGTGGGGGCGGAGTTTGTCGACGAGTTCGAGGCCAGCGGTGGGCGTGGAGGCTGTGCGCACGACGACGCCGGAAGCAGAGAGGGCTGCGGAGAGGAGTTCGAGGCTGCCGAGGTTATCGTCTATGACAACGATTTTTATGGGTTCTGCCATGTGTGATGGGTGTGCGGTGCAGATGCTTCTATCGGATCGGCGGCGCAGATTGTCTAACGCTGCTGAAGCGGTTGGAGTTGAAGGAGTGGGAGCTGGCGTTCAAAGTTAGAGAAAGATGTGAGGTCTGGGTGGGGATGTCGGCTTCGGTGAGATTGAGGCGGGCAGTTTTTGCCTAGGGCGTTGGGCAATTGTTGCCTGCTTTTTGTTGGTGTGGGTGCGCGGCGATGGTAAGTCGCTGATTTTATGAGCGGGGTGTGGCGGTCGGGGGACGAGGGGCGGTTTGGGCTAGCTGGTCTTTGAGTTGCAGGTTGTGTTGTCGTGATTGCAACTGCACAGATCGATATGAGCGCTCAGCCTGCCCAGATGAAACAGGGTGGTGAGAAAGGCGCTGTGGTTGGCGATGTGACGCTGCCGGTTTTTGCTGACTCGTTAGTCGTTGCTGCGAAGGCGGCGGAGCCTGTGGCTCCTGTCGTCGACGGCGGCAAGGGTGGGCGGCGGTCGAAGGCCGATGAAGAGGATGCGAAGACAACCGCGTCGGCGCGCGAGGGGGATGCGACGGGGGTGTTGTGGTTCTGGCGCAGGTGGCTGCTCCGCAAGAGATGTTGCCGGCGTGGGGTTTGGGTGAGGGGAGTTCTGCTCCGGGTCGAGGGGATGGCTCGAGTTTATTGGCTGCGGCGGCACCGTTGCTCGTTGTGCGGGGGGACGCTGGACAAGGGGAAGTGGCGGCTTCGGTGAGGGCAGAAGCGGCAACGCCGGGGCTTCCTGTACAGCAGGCTATTTCGGTTGGTCAGGTTGCCGGGGAACCACAGGTCGGCGGTACGGCTCCGGTTGCGGCGGCTGGCGATGACAGGTTGGATGTATTGCCGGGGCGCACTGCGGAGGTGGATACCGTTGCTGCGGCCGCGTCTTTAGCGGTGCCTGTGGATGTGGCCGCGCGGGTGGGTGGGTTCGAGCTTGGTGGCGTGTTGGATGGGGCGAGATTGAGTGGCGGTATGGATGACCTTGGGGCAGTTCGAGATTCTGCGGATGGGCCGTCGCTGGTGGTTGATCAGAATGCTGCCGGGGCTGCGGTTCCGGTTCGTTCGGAGACCGGTGGCTTGCGGGCGTTGTTGACGAAAGCTGGGGCTGGTTTGGTTGGAGGGGTTCAAGCGGCGGGGCAGGTTGGTTTGGGTAAGGCGGTTGCGAGTTTGTCTCTGCGCGCGAAGGCTACCGGCAAGAGCGGGTTCAAAGAGGGTACGGAAATGAAGGAGCTCGATAAGTCGACGCCGGTGAAAATTGCGTCGGCGGATGTGAGATCGGGGGATGGGATGCAGAGCGATGCGTCGCCGCAGACGGAGAGTTCGGCTGCGGTGGCAGTGGTCGTGACTCACGCTGCTGCTGTTGAAGCTCACGCGCAGGGTGCCGATCGTAGCGTTGCAGCGCCGGTTGACGGTGGTGGGCTTACGGTCAGAACGGATGACGCTGCAGCGCGGGTGGTGGTTGAGGTTGCAGAGCCGGTGGTGGCGATCAATACGGCGAAGCTGCTGCATAGCGTGGGGCAGACGGAGATACGGGTGGGGATGCGGTCGGTGGAGTTTGGGAATATTTCGATTCGGACGTCGGCTACGCCGGAGTTGATGTCGGCGGAAATTTCTGTGGATCATGGAGAGCTTGCACGGATGCTGGCGACGCATGTTCCGGAGATGCAGGCACGGCTCGGTGGTGGTCAGCCGGTACAGGTGCAGATCGAAATCAGCGGGCAGAGCGCCGGCGGAAACGGAGGCCAGGCGAGTGGGTCGGGGCAGCATGCACAGGGTTCGCACCAAAGGCAGGGTTCAGAGGAATCGAATGGCGGCGGCAGCGCTCGAAGATACGAGCGGGAGATTTTGCCGGCGGGATTGAGGAATGACAGCGGCAGTACGCGGCTGGATGTAAGGGTTTAGAGCGGCCAATTCAGGAGGAACAACGATGAATAATATTGCGGCAAATGATGCGACACCGGCGGCTGCTTACAGTCCGGCGGCGGCGAGCACGGGAAGTTCGAGCAGCAGTTTGGGTGCGTCGAATGTAGGCAACACGTTTCTGAGCTTGCTGGTAAAGGAGTTGCAGAACCAGGACCCGACGGCGCCTATGGATTCTACGGCGATGGTGGGGCAGATGATTTCGCTGAACCAGCTGGAGCAGTTGACGAGTATCAACCAGGCTGTTGGCGGGAGCTCGACTTCGAGCGGCGCGCCTAAGGCGAACGCGAGTCACGCGGCCGCTGCACCGGTTGCGTCGACGCCTGCCGTAGCGGCCAACCAGCTTCCTTTCGATCTCAATACGATGATGCCCGTTGGTCCGGGCTCTGACAACGCGGCTGCGCTGGCTGCATCGATCAACCCTTCCCTTAATGCCGCTTCGATGGGTGTTCTGGGGTACAGCAATAACGTTTCAGGAGGAAAGTAATGGGTTCTTTTGCGATACCACTGTCCGGGCTCACCGCGGCGCAGGAACAGCTGCAGTCCGTATCCAATAATTTGGCGAATCTTAACACCGACGGCTTCAAGGACCAGAAGGTCAGCTTCAGCGATTTGTTTTCGGCGGCTTCGGTTACGAACGGCAGCGGCGATCCGATCCAGACTGGATCTGGCGTGCAGATTTCGGCTACGGGCGCGAACTTCTCGGAGGGAAATATCAATGCCACGGGTACGTCGTCGAACATGGCGGTGTCTGGCAACGGATTTTTTGTGACGCGCGACGCGAGCGGATTTTTGCAGTACACGCGTGCGGGAGATTTCACGCCGAACAGCGCGGGTCAACTGACTACACCGGATGGGCAGTTGGTGATGGGCTATCCGGCGGTTGCGGGTGTGGTGAATACGTCCGCGGCGTTGCAGCCGTTGCAGATTGGGAGCGGGACGAGTGCGGCTGTCGCGAGCACAACGTTTGATGTCTCGGCGAACCTGGATTCGAATACGGCGATTGGAGCGACGGGCGCGCCGAGCACTCTAGCGGTGTATGACTCGCTGGGGTCGCCGCATACGCTGTCGATTACGTATACGAAGACGGGCGTGAATGCGTGGAGCTATGCGGTTTCGGTGCCGTCGGCGGATTTGAGCACGGGTGGCACGGGGTCGACGCAGGTGGCGACGGGCAACTTCAGCTTCAACAGCTCTGGCCAGATGGTGCTGGCGGGGACACCGCCGGCGACGAGCATCAGCATTGCTATTCCTGCGGCTACGACTCCGCCAACCACGTTTGCAGATGGTGCGGCGCCCATGACGCTGAACTGGAACCTGACGGATACGGCGGGGAATACGACGATCTCGCAGACTGCTTCGGCGAGCGCAACGATCGCGACGAACCAGAACGGATATGCGAGCGGAACATTGAAGAGCTACACGGTGCTGGCGGATGGGACGATCCAGGGAACGTTTTCGAGCGGAAAGACAC
>CAZZYB010000441.1:0-3837 GCA_964658125.1 uncultured Acetobacteraceae bacterium
GAACGTGTCTTGAAAGGGACTGAGAAGAACGACCGCCCAGAGCAACGCTTGGGTGATTGAGAAACCCTGTGTCGGCCGTGGTTGCTCGCGAGTCATGGTCCTCCATCCTGTGGAAGAACTAATCATGTGACATCCGCAAACCTTCCAGGACTGAAGCGCAGCGGAGACGCCATGTGCGAATGGAGTCCGCGCCCGAGAGGAGACGCCTGGGGGCGGTATAAGCCATAAAGTGGACGAGCCATAGGAAGACCTGATAGCCGGGAAGATGTTTGCGCAGAAAGTAAACGCGGTTTCGGGTCATGTAGCGGATCGCGAATGCGGACTCTGAGCCGCCCGTAAGCGAACTCACCTTGTGAAAGAGGGTGGCATCAGGTAGATACCAGAGGGTAAGGCCCTTGATCAAACATCGATAAAGGAAGTCAACGTCGTCAGTGTAGACGAAGTATCTGTCGTCCATGAAGCCAACGGTTTCAAAGACTGAGCGCCGGATCATGAGACAGCAAGTCGGAACATAGGTGACCTGCTGGGCCCGGTTGAACTGGCCCGTGTCTTTCTCGTCCATCCCAGTGTGGAATGCGCCGTAGTAACGTTTCTCGTCGAAATAACCTCCGGCGCACCAGACAACATCGGGTGCATCGAAGTAGAGCATCTTCGGGGTGGTCATGTCGCATCGGTGCTTGTCGAGTCCTTGCTTCAAACGCGCGAAGAGATCCTTGGGAAACTCGGTGTCGTTGTTGAGAAGAAGAATGAGGTTGCAGCCTTCCTCTAAGGCGGCGCGAATGCCGACGTTATTACCTTCGGCGACGCCGAGGTTGGTTGAGTTTGCGATGATACGCAGACGGTCGTCGCCGCACTGATGCAGCAGCGAGAGTGTGTCGTCTGTTGAGGCGTTGTCGACTGTGAAGAGCAGGAAACTTTTGTGCGTTTGGCTGAAGGTGCACGTTAGAAAATCAGGCAGGACATGGCTGCTGTTGAAAGTAACCGTGACAACACCGATACGCGGCTCCAGAATCTCCGGTGATGTTCCGCAATTCAAGGACTTAGCCACGAGAAAACCTTCCTTACGATTACTTCAGACGATGCCCATTTCCGTATACGGCTGGCGTTTTCAAGTGATGGTACAACTTTACGAACGACGATGAGCTTGAGCGAGACCGGACCAGCTGCAGGGGCTTGTCAGCTTCGCTCAATGGAAACGATTCGGCCTGCGCGGATACGGTATCCTGAAATCCAGAGTCGGAATAACATCCAGAACTGCCAGATCCGGCGGGACTATAGAGTCGGCTCACAGGTATTCGACGGACTCATGCGTTCACTTCATTTTACCATCGCAAAAAATGCACTTGCGAACGTACTGCGTGGCGGAGCTTCGGCTGTTGTCGCACTCGTTCTTCCACATTTTCTGACTCACTCTTTGGGCCCGGATCGCTTTGCCGGATGGGCTTTGATGCTTCAGTTGGCTGCATATGCAAACTACTTGGACTTCGGGCTGCAGACAGCGATCGCGCGCTTTCTAGCGGGCGCGCTGGAGAAGCGTGATGAGGAGCAATCGAATCAATTGCTGAGCAATGCGTTTGCGATTCTTTCTGCCGCAGGGGGGCTGGCGCTTGGCGTTGTTGGGATACTCACGTCGCAAATAGGGCACATCTTTCATTCGATACCTGCCGGACTTTCGGGGGAAATTGGTTACGGCGTTTTGATACTGGGCATATCGACCGCGCTTGGAATGCCGCTCTCGGCTTATACGGGTGTGCTGATCGGGATGCAGCGTAACGAATTTCCGGCGATGGTAATTGCCGCGAGCCGGCTGCTGGGAGCGGTCGCGGTGGTGGTGGTGGCACAACATACGCACTCACTGGCCTGGCTCGCCGCGTGCATTGCCGTGTCCAATCTATTGGCCGGCGTGGTTCAGTATGTGATTGTGCAGAAGCTGCTGCCGTGGTTGCGATGCAGGAGGGTGCATCTGAAACGAGCGATGATGCGGGAATTAGTTCGCTATTGCTCAACGCTGAGTGTCTGGTCGTTTGCCATGCTATTGGTAAGTGGCCTTGATGTGACCATCGTCGGGTTGTTTCGGTTTCAGGCGGTTGGCGCCTATTCGATTGCTGCGACGTTGGTGATGTTCTATACCGGACTGCTTGCCGCTGCGTTTTCGGCGATGATGGCGCCGGTGGCGATACTACAGGCGCGCAAAGAGTATCACCGCATATCAGAACTGGTGGTAGTGACGACGCGCTTAAACTCCTACGTCAGCATGGCGGCCATCGTGACGGTGTTCCTGTTTGGTGCGGTTTTCATTCGGGTGTGGGTTGGGCCTGCGTATCTCGCCATTACACTGCCGGTGATGACGATACTACTATTTGCACAGGCGATCCGGACGGTGGGCAATGCGTATGGAACTGCGCTGGTAGGCATGGGTCTGCAGAAGATGGGAATTCTGCCGGCGATTCTAGAAGCCCTGGCGAACCTGCTGTTGAGCGTGCTGGGCGTAATATGGATTGGTCCAACGGGAGTGGCCTGGGCGACGCTAACGGCGGCTGTGCTGGCACTGGGCATTGTGATTTTTTATGTCCTTCCCCGGATCAGAGAGCTCCGTCTGAACGGTGTCTCGTTTATCTGGCAGGGGGCGGGAGTTCCCTTTGCGCCGTTCGCTCTTTTCTGCTTCTGGATGGCGTGCCGAGGGTGGATCGATGCACATCTTCCCCGGGTCGCGACCGTTCGATGGATTCCGTACTCGCTATTGCTGGCAGCGATCGTCCTTTCATACAATGGGGTGCGATGCACATTGCGGCGAATGCGTTCGATCTGAAACTTGACAGCGCCTGAATGATCCGGATGGAGCTCGACCTGCGGGTCGGCGGAGTGAGATGGCGACGTTATAATTTAGGGATTGGCAAGAAAGAGACTAGTTGAGCTGAATGACGATTTCCCATCAGGCGCAAAAGCCAGCGCCAGACTTTTCCGACGCCACACAGTGGAGAGGGCTCACCCACTGCCCCCTATGCGGAAACGATGAATTTTCCGAAATTGTTCAAGCTCGCGACCGGCATTACGGCAATTCCGGGTTGTTCCCGGTTGTAGAGTGCGACCGCTGTGGTTTGAACTTCCTTAATCCGACGCCCACCGTCGATTATTTGAGCTGCGCCTATCCTGTTGACTACTACGCTTACCAGGCACCCAGCAGAAACTTGGGGCACCCGAAGTGGGTGAAGGGTTTTCGGAAGTTGCTTCGCTCGCTGACGTTTTACCACTCTCACGAAACGGGTGATCCGAAGTTCGAGAAGGCCGGAACGATGCTCGATATCGGATGCGGATCGGGAACGTTTCTGGCCTCCATGCGAGATAAGGGTTGGGAGGTCGAGGGCGTGGAACTCGACGGCAAGGCGGCGGATCGAGGCCTTGCGAACGGGCTGGCGATCTTTGCGGGAACGCTCGATGAGGCACGATTCCCTTCGGCCAAGTTCGACTACGTCCGCAGCAATCACTCGTTTGAGCATATTCACAATCCAAAAGAGATCTTGCGAGAGATCCGGCGGATTCTAAAGGATGATGGCAGAGTGTTCATAGGCGTTCCAAACGTCAAGAGTTTTGCCGCGAAGTTGTACGGTACTTACTGGTGGTATTTGGGTGCGCCCGTCCACCCATTTGGCTACAGCCCATCCACCCTCACACGCATGCTGGAAGAACAAGATTTCACTGTCGAATGCGTGAAATATAACTCGAATGCCGCAGGTATCCTGGGAAGCCTGCAGCTTTATTTGAATCGAAACAATGGGAAGCTCGGTGACGACGGCCCGGTATTTCAGCAGCGACTGATCGCTGGCGGCCTGACCGCCC
>CAZZYB010000442.1:0-3830 GCA_964658125.1 uncultured Acetobacteraceae bacterium
TGATGAGGTTCGACTTGTTGACCTGGTACGGGATCTCGGTGACGATGATGGCTTCGCGGCCGCCGGAGATGTTTTCAAGGCCGCACTTGGCGCGCATCATGAAGCGGCCGCGGCCCGTGGCGTAGGTGTGCGAGAGGTTGCCGCGGCCGTAGAGGTAGCCGCCGGTGGGGAAGTCGGGGCCCTTGACGTGCTCGAGAACGATCTCGAGGTCGGTGCGGGTTTCGGCCTTTTCCTTGTTGAGGAGCGCGATGGTGGCGTTGAGGACCTCGGTGAGGTTGTGGGGCGGGATGTTGGTGGCCATGCCTACGGCGATGCCTGTGCTGCCGTTGACGATGAGGTTGGGGAGGCGAGCGGGGAGGACGGTGGGTTCCTGGCTGGACTCGTCGTAATTGGGGGTGAAGTCGACCGTATCGGAGTCGATGTCCGCGAGCATTTCGCCGGCGAGGCGCGTCATGCGGGATTCGGTGTAGCGCATCGCGGCGGGTGGGTCGCCGTCTACGGAGCCGAAGTTGCCCTGGCCGTCGATGAGGGGGTAGCGGAGCGAGAAAGGCTGCGCGAGGCGAACCATGGTGTCGTAAATTGCGCTGTCGCCGTGGGGGTGGTAGTTGCCCATGACGTGGCCTACGACTTTGGCGGACTTGGTGTATTTTTTGTTGAACTGGAGGCCCATTTCCTGCATGCCGAAGAGGATGCGGCGATGGACGGGCTTGAGGCCGTCGCGGACGTCGGGGAGCGCGCGGCCGATGATGACCGACATCGAGTAGTCGAGGTAGGAGCGGCGCATCTCCTCTTCGATATTGATGGGCAGCATGAAGAGGGCGCCGGGGCCGGTGGGCGCTGTGGGGCCGTCTCCGCCTGAGCCGCCGGGGGGGGGGGTATTGGAGTTGGCGTCCTGTGCGGAGGGAGGATTGTTGTCGTCGGCGCCTAGCGGAGGGAGTTCTGATCGTCTGCCATTGTCACTATCTATTATAGCTGTTGGGCAGAAGTTTCGGGGGGCGAGTGGAGGCGTGGAAAGGCGCGATTTTACTGGGGATTTCTTGATTATACTGAGGTCGAATTCGCGCGCTCGTGGTTGAGGGCGAGCAGGCGGGAGAGGATTTCCTGGTCGGTGAGGGTGGAGGGCCAGCCGTGGGCGGCGAAGACGGCTTCGTCAAGGGTGCGGTGGGCGTTGGCTAGCCAGTCCGGGCGCTGTAGAGTTTGGTGAGGGTGCGGTCTTTGAGGTCAGCTTTGAAGGCCTTGGGGGGGTTGAGCCAGTTGTCGCGGAGACAGACGAGTTGGGGGCTACTGGATGTCGGTGACTTTTCCGTTGAGGAAGGTTACTTTCATGTCGCTGTAGAAGTAGATCGTTTTGGTGCCCAGCTTGACGACACGGGTGGGTGTCCCGAGAGCGCCCTGGACCTGGTCAGTGGTTTGACCCTTGTCGATGGAGACGCTGGAGGAAGTGGCGGAGGTTGGCGCGGGTGGCGGTGGGATGGGAGTGTTGGCGGAGGGGCCCTGGCCAGCAGACGCCTCTGCGAGAACTTCCTTTTCCGACTGGTCGGCTTGAGCGGCCTGCTGGTTCAGTTCGGTTACCCCAGCGAGATCAGGCGGCGGAGCGTTCTGAGCGACCTGCGCTGCGACCGGGGCAGCCAACGCCGACGGAGGCGCAAGTGGAAGGCCGCTTTTGCCCTGCTTTTCCTGAAGCTCCTGGAGCCCCTGATCGACAGTCTCTCGCATGTGGTTCTGCATGTCTTGGAGGTCGTCGAAGGCAACCTGCACTACGGCAGAGCCACGGCAATCGGCACCTCCCTTGGTGGCGAGGACGGTGAGGTTGGCGGTGGAGTCGTTGGGGCCGGGAGAGTTGTTGAGTCGCAGCACGTCGCCATCAGTGACTGCGCACTCCTGGCCACCGGCATCAACGACATCGACTTCTTTGCCCGCGACGAAGACGTGTTGCTGGCCGTCGGACAACATACGGGCGATGCCGCTGGACGCAGGGTCCGGCTGTTGTTGCTGGGCGTTCTGTTGCGCTTCGGAGCTTTCGAGAGCGATCTGGCGTTGAACCTCCTGCGCGATCTGGTCTTTGACTTCCGGTGTGAGTGGAGCGTATCCGACGAGTGGCTGGGGCGGTGGGCCGTTCGCGAGATCGGCTTCATATTGCGCCTGCAGCGACTGCGCGATGAGGTAGTCAGTCAACCAGAGATTGGGACCGGCGTAGACAGGGTAGGGAGAGAAGTAGGCTCCGTAGTAGCCGTACCAGGGCGAACCTCCCCAGCCCCAACTGTAGCGGACGGGTGCTCCCCAGGGGTGATAGGCCCAGCCATAAAAACCGACCGGGTAGAAGCGAACCGGGGCGTAGACCTCGAGACCAATGCCGTGATAGCCGTAGGGGCGATAGAAGCGGTCATAGGCGCGCCCGTGCGAATAGTAGGTGCGGCGCGCGAATTCGTGGCCGCGGTACATGTACGGGTGCGATATGTAACCCGCGCGGCCACGTTCGTAGTAGAGGCGGTAGTGGTCGGGGCGCTCCATCATGACGCGGCGTCCACCGGCGAGGTTGTGGTGGATGTCCATGCCTCGACGAGCGTCGTGGACATCCATGGGGCGGCCGTTTGTACGCATGCGAACGTCATTGCCGTGAGCAGTGTGCATGTCACGCGCGCCGACGGGTGCGGGATGCGCCATCGCACCGTGGGCAGGGCCGGCACCAGCCATAGCGGGCCGGCCGCCCCCTCCCTGGTGCTCGGGTTGAGCGCCGGAGCCTGCGCGCATCCCACCGGATGGAGTTCCGGCCGCCATAGGGCCGTGCGAGTTACCTGCGGGATCGTTAAGGGAGCCGGTGTTCGGGCCGCGGGAGTTGGTGGTTGGGCCGGATGGCGAGCTTGTTGTTGAGCCGCGCGAACTCGTGGTTGGCCCTGCATTGCCGGCCGGCCGAGACATGGTGGAGGAAGAGGGCGCCGACTGGCGCTGCTGTTGTTGTGGGGGTGGAGCGGACTGGCGCTGTGCGGGTGCTGGCCTGGGCGGTGGCGCCGGTGCTGGTGCAGGAGCGGGCTTTTTCTTATCCGTTTGAGCACCGCCCGTCCTGGGAGAGAACGCGCCGAGGACGCCAACCAAAGCCAAAACTGCAAAGGTCTTCATGGATTGCTGAATCAATTTCATGTGGAGAACTCTTTCCTGAGTTGAGGCGCAAATTCGTGTGGTCGGATTGCCTGCATCTACTGAACGTCTGAAACCTTCCCCGCGACTAAGGTCACCTTCATATCTTTGTAGTAGAGAATTTCCTTGGTACCCAGCTTGACTGCGCGGGTGGGTGCACCGACAGCGGCGATGACATCGTCTTTTTTCTCCCCGAGGGAAATAATGGGTGGCGGCGCTGCGGGTTGATCGGGCGGCGGCGGCGGCACAATTGGCGCGAGTGCAACTGGAGGGTCATTGGGGGGTGGCGCTAGAGCCACTTGCGCCAGTGGCTGTGTTGGTGGGGGGGAATCGAGAGCCATCATGTCACTAACGATATGCATGAGGTCGTCTGCGGAAGGCATGGGGCCTTTGGGGTAGTCGATTTTTATTGCGGCAAAGTATCGACCGTCATCGTAGGGATCGGTAACGACTTCGAACCATATTTTGTCTTTTTGAACTATGGTCTGCATGAGCCAGAATTTCTGACCCGCCACGAGAGTCTTTCTGGGAATGCCTTGTGCACCACCTGCTCGGCCCAGGCCATCGGTCATGTCGACTTTCATGGCGTCACCGAAGCCGACGGAGAATCTCCCGTTTTTGTAAGTGTTGCGCGGCGGTGCGGCTACCGTGGCGATGTAAGTCATCAATCCGTCCTTCTTGAGGACGAGAACGAC
>CAZZYB010000443.1:0-373 GCA_964658125.1 uncultured Acetobacteraceae bacterium
GACGCGTAAGGGGTACGTCTCCGGGTTCTGCGAGCTCGACAAGGAGGGAGAGTGGCTGACTGTGATTCCGCACGCGCTCTCGTTTGAGCAGAACCGGCGGTGGCGGTACCGGAAGGAGATTGAAGTGGTGGGACCGATCGTGGGGGTCTTCGTGCGGCGCGCGGGTTGAATTCCCGGTGGACTGGAATTGATTGCACTGAAGAAAGCAAAGCCCCGGCGAATTGCCGGGGCTATACGGTGGGGTTAGGGCCTGGTGAGGTGGTTTCCAGGGGCTCAGAGGTTCGAGCGGGTGAGCTTAGAGGCCAGCCGAGGCGTGGAATGGCGCCACTACAGTTCGAGGATGATGGGCATGATGAGGGGGCGGCGGTTGGCG
>CAZZYB010000443.1:383-3826 GCA_964658125.1 uncultured Acetobacteraceae bacterium
TGAGGTCGCCGCGGATTTTGTCCTTCATGACGCCATAGTCGCGGCGCTCTTCGGCGCTGGATTCGGCGAGGGTGCGGGAGACTACGTCGCGGGCGTTGCGGAGGAGTTCGGGGTCGTCGGCAGCGAAGCCGCGGGTGGTGATTTCAGGCTGACCCTCGACCTGGCCGGTGCGCTTGTTGATGGCGATGATGGGGAGGAAGACGCCGTCTTCGCCGAGGTGCTTGCGGTCGCGGATGACGGTGTCTTCGACGACGTCGGCGGTGGAGTTGTTGTCGATGCAGACGCGGCCGGTGGTGACTTTGCCGGTTTTGTTGGCGGAGTTGGCATCGAGGGTGAGGATGTCGCCGTCTTCGAGGAGGAGGACCTTTTCGGGGATCCCGGTGGAGAGGGCTAGCTCTACGTGGCGCTTGAGGTGGCGGAAGTCGCCGTGGACGGGGACGAAGAACTTGGGCTTGACGAGGTTGATCATCAGGCGAAGCTCTTCCTGCGAGCCGTGGCCGGAGACGTGGATGAGGCCGTTGGTGCCGTCGTCGTGGATGACGCGGGCGTCGCGGCGCTCGAGATGGTCGATGACGCGGTAGATTTTCTTTTCGTTGCCGGGGATGATGCGGGAGGAGAGGAGGACCGTGTCGCCTGGATCGATTTTGGCGAACTTGTGGTTGTCTACGGCGGCTCGCGAGAGGGCGGACATGGGCTCGCCCTGGGTGCCGGAGATCATGATGAGGAGCTTGTGTGCGGGGGTGTCGCGGATCTGCGAGGGGTTGATGATGAGGCCCTGCGGCGGGTCGAGATAGCCGAGATCCTGCGCGATTTCGGTGGAGTTATCGAGCGAGCGGCCGATGATGGCGACTTTGCGGCCGTGCTTTTCGGCGAGCTCCATTGCGATGCGAATGCGGTGGATCGAGGAGGAGAAGCACGAGAAGAAGAGCTTCTTGGGCGCGGCGGCGAAGATGTCGTCGAGGCGCGGGATGACGGCTTTTTCGCCGGGAGTGAAGCCTGTTCGGTCGACGTTGGTGGAGTCCTGGAGGAGGCAGAGGACGCCCTGCTTGCCGAGGTCGGCGAAGGCCTGGAGGTCGAAGGGGTGGCCGTCGGGGGAGCTGAGGTCGATCTTGAAGTCGCCGGTGTGGAGGACGATGCCGACCGGGGTGTGGATCGCGAGCGAGACGCAGTCAACGAGTGAGTGCGTGACTCGGATGGGGAGGATGCTGAAGGGGCCGAGAGTGACGCGGCGGCCGGGAAGGATTTCGATGAGCTCGGCTTCGTCGAGGAGGCGATGCTCTTCGAGCTTGCCTTCTACGTAGGCGAGGGTGAACTCGGTGCCGTAGACGGGGACGTTGAGCTCGGAGAGGATCCAGGGGAGGCCGCCGATGTGGTCTTCGTGGCCGTGCGTGAGGACGATGCCGCGGACGTGCTGCCGGTTCTCGATGAGATAGGAGATGTCGGGGACGACGATGTCGACACCGAGGAGTTCTTCTTCCGGGAACATGAGGCCGGCGTCGATGACGAGGATGTCGTCGGCATAGCGGAGAGCGAGACAGTTCATACCGAACTCACCCAGTCCGCCGAGCGGAATAATTTGAAGTTTATCTAATGACATGGATGTCTAGTCTATCGCGTAACGCGAGAGGTTGCTGGAGGGCGGAATTCAGAGGATGCGCTAGTCGTGGTGGGGAAGCGGGCCGCGGTCTTCGAGGGAGGTGCGGTCGAGGGCCTTGCGAGCGCGTTTGCCGGAAACGCTGCCGTGGATGGTCTTCCAAACGCCGATGAGGAAGAAGAGGTAGCAGGCCTTGGTGGCGTCGGCTGGCGGGAAAAGCTGGGCGGCGATGCAGACGAGGATGCCGATGCAGGCTACGCCGAGGTCGTCGACCATGTAGTTGAGGGTGAGCGTGGTCTCGAGCGGGCTGAGGTGGAGAGTGTCACGCTGGCGCCAGGCGTTCCAGTACATCGCGGAGAAGAGCAGGTAGATGGCGGTGAAGCCGATGCCGTAGACCGTGACCAGTTCGCGAATTTGTGAGGCTGCGGTGAAGACTCCTTCGTTGCCTCCGCCGGTGAGTTGTTTTGAGGCGATGGTGAAGAGAAATTTTAACGGATAGACGTAGAACAAGACGGTGAAGAGGAGGGCGCTGTTGAGAAGGATGGTTGCGGGATCGTGCAGATGAAAGCGGCGGAAGTAGCGGTAGTGCGCCCACCACACCATGATGAGGAAGATGAAACAGATGAGGAAGGGGACGAAGCCGAGGAGGACCTGGTGGAGTTCGGCGTAGGTGTGGGGGACTTCGAGAGAGACGACGATGAGGGTGAGCGCGAAACCGAAGACGACGTCGGAGAAGCCGTCGATGCGCGACATACCGAGTCCACGGAGGCGGAAGCCGTCTTTGGCGATGTGCTGGTGGAGGGGCATGGGAGTGTGGCCAGGGTATCAAAGTGCAGGAAGCAGGAAGTAGGAAGTAGGGAACAGGGATTAGGGATTAGAGGGCCTGTTGGAGGTCTCTGAGGCCGGGAACAGAGCCACCTTCATAGAGCATGAGCAGGCTTCGCGTCATGAGGTAGTAGGTTGCGACGGCTCGTTGGGCATAGATCGGGAACTGCTCGTAGAAGTGTCCGGTTTCTTTGGCTCCGCGCAACCGGCCGATGTGCCATTTGATCTCGCGGGCGTTGAGGCGGAGCTCCTCCGCGATCTCTACCGCTTCCGGATACCAGCGCTGGACGTAGGCCGCGATATCGATCAGCACATCGCAGTTGTGGCCGATGGCTTCGAGGCCTTCCATGCCGCCGACGAGGTTGAAGATGGATTCCTGCATGAGCTGCGGCTCTTCTTCGCGCGCTTCCAATAGATCCAGAGCGACTGCGGCCAGCTTCTCGCGGTCTACCTTCTGCAGCCTGCCTAAGAGAGTTTTCCACGTGGCGCGCGAAAGGCGCCGCGCTCGCAGCCAGAAGTAGCCGCCGACAGACACGATCCCCAAAACAAATACGGCCACGCCGAGGAGGAAAGGGAGTTGTGTCATCAGGCACGCCCCATGGCGCGGAAGCTTTGCAGCATGATCGCCACTCGCCGCTGCAGCGCGCGGAGTTCCAGGCGAAGCGCTTCCGGAAGCCTGCGAGGTTCGGGCTCGTTGCGCGCCAGTTCCACAATCCAATACGCGACGCAAGCGCAATAGAGCGTAATGCGTATCTGCGAGACGAGGTTATACGGATCGCCGCCTTTGGCTGAACCGAAGAAGCTCTGGGCGCTGTCGGTAAGGACGCAGAAGATTGCGTAGATTCCAAATCCCTGGGTAATCCTGGCGACGTGAGTTCGCCACGGAAGCCCCATGGTCACGGACAAGGCCAGCATGATGAGGAACAACTCCGCCATCAACGCAGAGGTAAAGAAATTTCCACGGATGACAATAGCTGTCCGCAAGGTTTTGGTCGCCGGCGAAGCGAGAAAGGTGAGCAAAGTG
>CAZZYB010000444.1:0-3813 GCA_964658125.1 uncultured Acetobacteraceae bacterium
GCAACGGCCGCGCCGGCGCCCGACGCGGCGCTGAGCCGTCGCGCGGCCTCGATGGGGCATACGAGCCATCTGTTAGCTCACTGAGGATCACAAAGTGCTCGGCGCTTCCAGACCATGGTTTTGGCACCCAAATGCAAAAGCGGTAGGCTGGCAGCCTACCGACGGCGGTATGTACATACAGCGTTTGTTGTGCGCGAGTTCCTCGACGCGGTGGCTCAACGTCGTTCTCAAGGCCATAATCTTGAGCCAGGTCTCCTAGGAACCTGGCGCCGATCTGATTGGGATCCAAGTGGTGATCAATCTTTTCCCGCGAGCGCCGCGCTGGAGGTGGCGCATCGAGCAGTGACGTAGTGCTGCGGCTGATGCCCTCTCTGATCTCCAAGGTACGGGCGACAAGCGCGGAGAGGCCGAAACCGTTTCGGCCTCCCGTCTCACGAGCGAGACCAATCTGTCTGCGGCTGTCACGGATGAACTCCCTCCGGTTCGAGGGCAGCCCCAGCCCGCTTTGCACTGGCTGCTACGTAGGCTGTGTGCGGAATGTCATTGGTAGCCGAACACCGGCGCAAGCACGACGGCGAACCCGCTCCGCCCCGTGGCGTGGCTACGGAACAGCCGGAACCCGCCGGGCATGGCCCTTTCGTGCCCACGCGTCCTGCGCTGAACTATATTCCTGGACGATTATAATTTATCGATTAGCATAACTTTTCATCGAAGTATCACGGTTAAGGTGTCGGATGTCGTTGACAAGTCTGTTTCTGGAGATGTCAGGGAAGTGGCGAGTGTGGGCTCCAGAAGCCTTCATGGACGAAGATCCAATCCTGCTTGTCTACCTGCTCGAGAGCGCTGACGTCCGGACCGGTATCAGCCAGGGAGAGCTTCAGGACATCCTGGAGATTAGACAGGCGCGGCTTAGCAAGCTAAGCGCTAAGCTCCGCGGCGAGGGTTGGATCGAAGACGTTCCTTCTCGTGGTGAAGATGGGCGCATACGCAGAATCCGGACAAGCCGAAAAGCTCGAAACGCCCTGCGTGTCCTGGAAGCTGCCCTGGTGTCGGTCATGCCCAAGCCCCGACGTCGCCGGCGGCCGTCGTGGAGAGCGATGTATCCAGGAGCGAAGTCCCTCCTCGATTAGCCCGGTCGGAGATCGAAAGACCTACTATTTGGTTGCGCCGCACCTTCATGGCAACGTTGAGCCAAGGTGTGAATCAACCGGAGCCCGGTCTCTGAATGAGACCGGAGGGCGTCGCGGGACGGCCCATAAGAACGGCCCGCTTTACAAGGATTACCGGCATGCACCGCCGGGTTCGATGGGTCCGCAGGCCAGGAATGACCTGCAATAGTGTCGGGGCTGAAGCTAATGCCTCCGACGACAAGGCAGACCCGAAGCAGTCAGCGCGAAACCCATGCAACGTCATCGCGGCGACGACATGGTCAACGGGATACCGCGTAAGCGGGGAGTATAAGGCTGGCTGGTCGATGAAAGAGGCCCCTCGGAGGGGCCTCACATAGCAGTGCTCCGGTTGAGACTTGGCAGTGCGGGTTTATGGCGTGGAGACCGTTTCCTGTATTTAGTCTCTATCCCAAGGCTAGGCCGCGCTGTGCCCAAAATCCGGCGCACACGTTTGCCGATGACTATTGCGTCGTGTGCGGGTTTGTCCGCCCTCCTGGGAAAGCCTCACTGCATCTGGTTTTCCAAAAGGTGTGATCGGCAACAGAGCGATAGGTATGTTGGTTTCCGTCTACTGCGGGCTGAAGGACGGAGGCTCGTCGCGGTCGCCGATACCCGAAGTCTTGTCAGGCGTCGAGCACAGCACGGAGTTCAGCGTGCCGTCGCGCATGGCGAACGGTTCGGGGACTAAGTTCTTCGTTCTAGGCTTGCCGTCGATGATCAGGGTTGTAGATAGGGATTGTGGGAATCCGCATCGATGATGGTCGACCTATTGTTCTCTTTCCAACCTATGCGTTACCGGCGCTATTCAAAACGCGACGCATCCACCATCATCGAAGCTGGCGGCAAGAATTTCTGCTCCGAGCCCAACGCCTTGTTCGGTACGTCACCCATCGTCAGTGATAACGTGCCGCCGCTCGTCACGTCCTTGTGCGTGATCCAGAGCCGGTCCATTGTCTTGCCATTCCAGCGAACGCTCTGCACATATTTGTTGTCGCGTGAGCTACCCGGTGCGGCAATAATGAAGTCCTTGCCGTTACTCAAGTGCATCGTCACCTTCGTAAACACCGGGCTCGCGATGTCATACACCGGCACACCCGGCATCACCGGATAAATCCCCATCATCGAAAAGACCGCAAACGAACTCAACCCGCCCCCATCCTCATCCCCCGGAATCCCCTGAAGATCATCGCGAAAATACACATCAAGGATCGTTCGGATCCGCTTTTGCGTCTTCCATGGCGAACCCAACCGGTCGTAGAGGTAAGGGATGTTCAGGCTCGGCTCATCGCCATCGAGAACTGGCCAATCATCGAGGTCGAATCGGGGAACTTCCCCTGGAATTCATAACGCGAATGCCCCAGCAGCTCCCGGAACAGCTGATCCACATTCGCCTCAGCTTTCGCCCGTCCACCCATCATGGTGAACAAACCGTCGTCGTCGTGCGCCACGTCCCACGTATACGTCCAGCCATTGTTTTCGTCGTAGTAGTCCCTGCCCCCCGGCCCTCCGCCGAACTTCGCGTCCATCGGCTCAATCCAATTGCCGGCGTCGTCCTTGGGCCACATCAGCGATTTGTCCGCGCGATAAAGGTTCCGATAGTTGCCCGCACGCTTCAGAAAGAGCGCCCGATCGTCCGGCTTATGCAGCACATCCGCGAGCTGGCCAATGCTCCAGTCGTCTGTACTGTTCTCAAGCGTTACCGGCACCGGTTGCCGCTTCTCGGATGGATGAACCTGCGCAACCGTCTCCTTCTCCCCGGGCCGCAGCGCAGGCAGGTAGCCATGCGCGCTGTAAAACTCATCCAGCACCGTCTTCGGGGCGAGCCGCCACGGCAACATCGTCTGCTCCAGCGACCGTTTGCGCAGCCCCTCATAAGCCACCGCAAGATCGAAGTTGCGCACGCCCTTGCTCCACGCATCCGCAATCCACGGAGCCGCATGGTTGCCATTCATCGTCGCCCCAGGCCCGGAGGCCAGCGCGAACGTCGGCATGATGCCGCCCTGCTGATACATCCGCACATACGACTGGATCTTGTCCGCCTGCATCTCCGGATTCAGCAGCGTCTGCAACGGCTCCATGGCGCGGTACGTGTCCCAAAGCCAGTTATCCACGTAGAACGGCCGAGCATCGTCATGCACCTTGTGGTCGTATCCGCTGTAGTACTGCCCATCCTCCGTGATGTTGATCATCCGTTCCATGCAGCGATACAACGCCGTATAAAACACACGCCGTTGCGCCGGGGTACCACCCTCCACCGCAATGCGGCCCAGGGCCGCGTTCCATTGTGCCCGGGCGGTTTCCTTCACACGCTCCAGTCCCCACGTGGGAATCTCACGCTCCAGGTTCTTCTTCGCCTGCTCCACGCTGATGAACGAGACCCCGTACCGAAAATCCAGCACCTTCGCTCTGTGCGCCGACAATGTAACGTGATCTTCATTCTGCTCGTGCACCGTTTCTGCCGCGACAGGCGCGCTCGTCTCCGCGTAAAAGTAAGCGACGATTCCCATGACACGTTCTTCGCCACAGCATGGACAGAGCCTGCATGCAGATTCTTCACATGCAACTCCGCGTTACCGTCCGGAAAGCTGAAGCGGAAATATCCAGCCTGGTGAGCCGGAGAAAACTCTGCACGGATCATCGACTC
>CAZZYB010000445.1:0-3807 GCA_964658125.1 uncultured Acetobacteraceae bacterium
CTCACGCCCTCCACAGACGAACCCTCCGACGCCGACCAGCACTGGAACGCCCTCTCGCTCCCCTACGTCGTCGGCGCCCACGGCCGCATCGGTAAACTCAGCCCCAAGGCGCTTCTCCCGTAACGACAGCGAACTGCCTGTGATGTCGGGTTGTCGGCAACGTCGAGGTTTCGTCTGTCGGAACGCTGACGTGACCGGCTAAAAAGTCCGTTTCAGGAGTAACAGGCGCTCTCGGTCACCGTTGCAGCCATGTAGGCATCAGTTCAGATAAGATCGGTGCGAGCGTTATAGACGGGTAGGTGTGAAATGCAGCGACCTCTTCAGGTGTTTGTCATTAGCTTCCTGCTCGTCTTCGGCAATGTCCACGCGTTTGCTCAGCGAGCCTTTCAAGGGTCAGCTCTTCAACGCCTTTCCAGTGCAAAGATTTTCGCACTAGGTCCGGTTGGATTTGCTGCTAGAACTTCTCAGGAAGAGATTGATTACAGGCTCATTCTGAGTCAGCCCACAGCCCTAGCCTCATTTGAAAAGCTTTATGCGGAAGGGAACCCGCAGGCTAAAAGCTATGCCTTGGCTGGGTTTCGAGAACTCTCTCCAGAGAGATTCAAAAAGCTTTACGCATCCCTCGCTAGTTCCGGTGAGAAGGTGCGAGCGATGAGCGGATGCGTCATGACTGATGAGACACTACGCGATGTTGCTGAGGGTCTAATTTCTACGCCATCAGCTAAGTAATTCAGCTCCCTCCGAGCCCTTTCGAACGATTTTGTCGTTCTGCTGTTCACCCACGACAACTCCGGTTGTAATTGCCAACCCTAATCCATTTACTATCCGAAAAGTCGCCGCCTGCCCTCGCAACACCTGCCTCTCCTGATTGACGCCTGCCGGATGGCCCTGCCTACCTCGCCCCCTGCGGCAACTCATCATCAAACCATTCCAGGTCAACTCCCTAGTGCGAAGGCCTGGTCCTCGTATCCTCAATTTTGTAACCTTCCGGGATCTGAAACAGGGTCGCATCCGGCTCTACCCGCTGTAGATTTTTAAAATCCGCTCGCGTCTCACTCCGGCCATGGGGGCCATCGCCGCGCGTGCCCAGCCGTGAAATATCCGCCGCAAGCTCTTCTGACTGGAACACCTCGGTGTAGTCGGTATCGATCACTGCGCCGTCGACCGGCACCCACCAGCGATAGCCATGTGCCTGCAGGCCTAGCAGCGTTGTAGAAACCATTCGTACTCTCTGCTTATCGCCGCCGGTGGCCTCTGAAACGGTAGTTTCAGTGAGTACAAGCCTTCGGGCTTTCTTGTGACGATGGTAGGTGTACGGATTCCTCTTTGTGCCGATAGAACCCTTATGGAGAGGCTGTCGATCCTTTTCTGGCCGCTCGTCACTGGAAGGAATATCCCATCAAACACGCTAAACTTATCTATTCCGTAACTCTGGCGCTTGCGCCACAATTCTGCTTGGCGCAGCAACTAGCGCTCAGCTCTCCGGCGGACGTTGTGAACAGCGCTCCGGCGCCTTCGCACTATGAGAGTGTCACCATACCTGTGCAGGCAATCAGGTCTGCCGATGAAAAGCCGCTGACCGCACGCTGGCTCGAGCTCGAAAACTTCTCCCACAGCGAGCGGTACCGCAGCGCCTTTTTGACCGGAGACCAGCCAGGCGCACCCGCGCAGGGCGGCTATCGTCTCTTCGGGGATGGACAACAGCGCAGCCTGATTCAGGGAAAGATCAAGCTGGATAAGGACGCAAGGTACACAGTTAATGTTCGGGCCTCCAGCGGGCGATATTTTAACTGGGCGTTTGCGGACTACATCGGTAAAGGTATCGGAACTCACTTTGGTTCACCTCTTGCCCTGGACAATCTCTCGCCAGCAGGGGTGGACAACGCCCACCAGGCATACTGTTACCTTGGCCCGCCCTGCGATGTAGTTGGATCCGTAGAATATAGCTACGCCAACGTTGTTTCGCGTGGCTGGGAGTTCTACGTTCGCGAATTGTACGTGAGTGCGACGCCGGTAGAAGCTATTACCGTGGAGTTCGGTTCGATGGGCATCGAGCGGGGATACTCATCCGAGATCACAACCTTCGACGACGACGGCTTTATCGCCGGAGAGCGCGTGCGGATTCACGATCCCCGCCATCTTTTCTTTGATGAGATCGGCTTTACAAATGCGTTCTTCGGGGATGTGACAACCCCTAACCTGTTCCGCCGCGGATTGAAGCTCGATCAGTCGAATTACCGACAGATCTTCGTGGACAAGAAGATCACTCCTCGTGTCGCGGCCTCGGGCGAGTACACCTGGCAGACCGGCACAGATACCCTACGCGGGGCCGTGAGGGTGCAAGTCAAGGAAATCAAGGTTGCAGACTCCGTTCGCGTGGAAGCTTATAGCCGGCTCAATGATGCCAACCTGCAAAGCAAGATCTACAAAGGCGGGTCCGGTTTCGCAGTTGCTGCAGATAGAAATTTCGGAAGCAAGGTGAGCGGTGATCTTGGCTTCGACCGCGTGGACCAGAACTACTGCGTTTACGCTGACAGTTGGGCTGCCTGTGCGTTTCACTTAAGCCTCAACGGTGACTCCTATACCCAAGGCAAGCGCTACTTCTCGCACGTCTCTTACAAGGTCAACCCCTCGCTCACGGCGTCCGGCTTCTACACTCACGCCATCGGGCACGATATTGTCAACTTCAACCAGCAGAATTTCAACTTCGGCTTGACTCTGGACTTAAAGGCACTTGTGGATACCAAGAAGCGTGTCTTCTAATCCAAGCACGAA
Organism: uncultured Acetobacteraceae bacterium; assembly: GCA_964658125.1. Taxonomy (GTDB): domain Bacteria; phylum Acidobacteriota; class Terriglobia; order Terriglobales; family Acidobacteriaceae; genus Granulicella. The sequence continues at coordinate 2,776 of CAZZYB010000445.1, forward strand.
TTCCATTTCTCGCTCCGAGAGGTAGCTAACCGAAGTTGAAATGCGTCGATGGGGGATTGATGGCCACCGTGACCACAGGATCTGGAACTTGTCCCTGTGCTTGAGTGACACAGGGAACTTTCGCCAGAATCCCAGAGGGAGCAGCCCGCTTAGCGGTGCTGCTCCGTTGCCTTTGGTTCAACCAGCGTGGACGCACTCCTGCGGATGCAAGTCCCCCCGTAGGCAGGTCAAACGGATTGAAGCGAGGCGCAACTGCATAAGGGTGGCCGCATGCACGGACTGCGCCCCGCCGCGTGACTCGTGATCCAGTACATTTGCCCCTCGTGCAAGACGAGCCTGAGCGCCGCTGGGTGCTTGGGTCTATGTCCTCCCGGATCGATCAAGTAGGAAAGTGAAAAATGAGCAGTGCCCGCCGGCCTCTGTCCCGACCTTAAAATAAACCCCTTGCACTTCTACAGGTAGATGCTATACATGTAGAAGTCATAGGCATGAAGACTCCATCCAGATTCGATCTCCCGCAGGGCACCCTCGACCTGCTCATCCTGCGCGTAGTCGCGCCCGGACCCGTTCACGGCTACGCCATCGCGCAGCGCATCCAGCTCATCTCCAACCAGTTGCTGCAGATCCAGCAGGGTTCGCTGTATCCCGCGCTGCACCGCCTGGAAAACAAGAAATTTCTCGTCGCCGAATGGGGATCAACCGAGACCAATCGCGAAGCGAAATTCTATCGTCTGACAGCGAAGGGTCGCACCCAGCTCAAAACCGAGACAGAGAGCTGGAAACAACTCACCGAGGTCGTCGCCATGATCCTGCAACAGCCGTTTGGAGAAGCTTCATGAACTGGTTTCAGCGTCTCGTCAGAACACGTCGGATGGAGAATGATCTCGATGCCGAACTGCGTTTTCATTTCGAGACGCAGGTAGAAGCGAAGAGGCAATCCGGCCTGACGGAAGAGGAAGCGCGCCGCGAGGCCCGTCTCGAATTCGGCGGCCTTGCTCAGATCAAGGAAGATTGCCGCGAAAGTCGAGGCAC
>CAZZYB010000446.1:0-3803 GCA_964658125.1 uncultured Acetobacteraceae bacterium
CACCGCCACCGTCAACATCCTCGGTCGCGTGTCCAACCTGAACCACCGCGCCGTCCAGACCTTCGAGGAAACCGTCAAGGTCGAAACCTCCAGCGACCTCCTCTCCCGCAAGCAGAATGAGATGTCCGTCTACTGGAAGGCGCTCCCCCTGCGCCCCGGCCTGTACAAGGTCGAAATCGCCATCAAGGACGTCAACAACCCCGATCACGTCGGCATCTGGAAGCGCAGCGTCAACGTCCCCAAATACGACGACGACCGCCTCTCCTCCTCCTCGCTCATCCTCGCTGACCTTATGGAGCGCGTTCCGTCAAAAGATGTGAGCCTGGGAAACTTCGTGATCGGCAACACCAGGATCCGTCCCCGCGTTCCACCCACTGTCTCCACCCCGGTAACGTTCCACCGCGGTCAGAACCTCAACTTCTGGATGCAGGTCTACAACCTCGGCATCGGCGAAAACAAGCAGAACAACGCCACCATCGAGTACCAGATTCTCGATATGGCCACCAACAAACAAATTTTGGACACAGAAGAAAGTGCTTCCAAACTTAACCCCAATGCAGACCAGTTGACGCTGGAAAAGAGCTTGCCCCTGGCGAGTCTGCAACCGGGCAAGTACCAGGTCACGATCAAGGTTAAGGACGGCAACTCCAAGCAGGAAATTGCCTCTACCCAACCGTTCGTCGTCGACTAGTAAGGACAGGGCGATTGTTCAAAGCAGGGAAGAAGGCCGCGCAAGACTCGATCGCGATGGCAGTTCCCGGACAATCGCATATTTCGGAGAGCCGTAAGACGCGCGTACGTAGAATGAGGGCGCGGTAATGCGAAGCCGAACGAGTCTGTACACGTTGCTGGCGCTGATGCTGATCCTGGCGCAGCCGGCTGTTGCTGCGCCTCGCTATGCCTCCAGCGACGCCGCGCTCAGCGGCATAGTCCGTGACGCCCGCGGCGTCCCCCAGATGGGCGCCCTCGTCGAGCTCCTCACCGCCGACGCCTCCACCATCGCCACGGCCTTCACCGACCTCCACGGCCGCTACATCATGCCGTCCGTCGTCCCCGGCCGCTATCTCCTACGAGCCTCCGCCGCCTTCTTCATGCCCGCCTCGCGCACCAACATCCGCCTGGTATCCGGAGCGCAATCCACCATCAACCTCACCATGAGCACCCTGTACGACGCCGCAAACTGGCTCCCCGCCCAGAAGCGCCGTGCCAACGAGCCCGCCGACGACTGGAAGTGGACCATGCGCTCCTCGGCCAACCGTCCGCTCCTCCGCATCGTTGACGACGGCGACGGCAACGTCCAGGTCTCCTCCAGCGCCGACACCTCGCACCGCGCCAAAACCCACGCCGCAGTCACAGTCACCAGCGGCGACGGCGGCTTTGGACAAGGCGGCGTCCACCAGATCCTCGTCCTGGACCGCACCATCGAAGACGGCGACGGCGCCATCCTCCGCGCCGACGTCTCCGGTTCTCGCAGCCCGTATCCCGTCCAACCCTCCGCGGAAATCGTCGCTGGCTACGAGCGCCGCTCGCCCTTCGGCGGCAGCACCCGCCTCGTCACCAGCTACCAGACCCACCCCGAACTCACCGACGGCACCGCCCTCGGCGCTCAGATCATGCGCCTCGCCAGCACGCAGGAGTTCAAGTTCGGCGACACCTTCGTCATCGACGCCGGCACCCTCCTCAAAGCCGAACGCCTCGAATCCACCCGCCTCTCCACCGAGCCCTTTATCCGCCTCACCCTCCGGCCCATGTCGGGCGTGCTCGTCGAGTACCGCTACGCCGCCGGCCGCGAGCTCCAGTCCTCCGAAGACCTCGACCACCTCAAGCCCGCCCTCCGCATCCTCACCGACGGGACCGGCAAACCCCTCAGCACCAAGGGCAGCCACCACGAAGTCTCCGTCAGCCGCAAGCTCGGCAGCCGCATCCTGCAACTCGCCGCCTACACCGACCACCTCGACAACGTAGGCCTCAACGGCGTCGGCGTCTTCGACAGCAAGGATCTCGACCTCGCCGCCATCCTCGCCGACCCCACCACCGAGCGCTTCACCCTCACCTCCGCCGACTACTCCGGCCACGGCGTCAGCGTCTCCCTCGTGCAACCGCTCACGCCTTCGCTCTCCGCCGTCTTCGCCTACGACCTCGGCACCGCCCTCAGCAGCGAACTCGGCAGCGGCGCCCCCGTGGCCACCGCGGAGAAGGGAATCGCCTCCCGCAACTCCTACGCCGCCAGCGCCTCCTTACGCGGCAAAGTCCTTCGCACCGGCACCGCCGTGCGCGCCGAGTACCGCTGGCAACCTACGCACACCCTCTCCCAGGTCAATGCCTTCAACGTCCCCGATCAGGACGCCTACCTCAGCCTCTACCTCCGCCAGCGCGTTTGGTGCGGCCGCTTCCTCCCGGACGGCATCGACGCCGTCATCGAAGCCACCAACCTCCTCCAGCAGGGATACCAGCCCATCATCTCGGGCGACGGCCACACGCTCTACCTCGCCCAAGCCCCCCGAGCCATCCAGGCCGGCTTCGCCTTCAACTTCTAATCCGCCTCGCCGTTCTTCTGAAGGTACGTCCGGGATTCATCCGGGACATTCAAGCCCTCGCATAAGTTGGGGCTTTAGCCCCCCGGATCCGCTCCTCAGCGCTCCCCATCAACGCCTGTGCCAGCATCCGTCCGCGTATGATCACACTACGGAGACGCAATGACGTTGGCAACGGGGTACGCCGCAATCGCCGTCCTGGCGGTTCAAACAGCTGCGGTAGGTGGAGCTTGGCTCCTACGCTCACGCGAACGCCTCCTCCAGCGTTATCTCCCGCATCTCCTGAGCCTCGCCGTAGGCGTCCTCCTCACCACCGCACTCATCGACCTCATGCCGGAGGCCATCACCCAGCTAGGCAACCGCCGCCTCACCTGGCTTCTCCTCGCGGGCTCCATGCTCGCGCTCTTCGCGATCGAAAGAATCTTCTCAGCCCTTACCGGTAGCACCACCGAGCCCGAAGTAGGTGAGCTGGGCATCGGCACCCACGTCCACCGCCACGCCCCCGGCCGCGACGAGCACAGCGCCAAGCCCATGAACCTCGTCCTCGCCGCCATGCTCCACAGCTTCGTCGACGGTACGGCCATGGCGACCGCCTTCGTCGCCAGCCCCAAGATCGGCTGGCTCACAGCGCTCGCCATAGCCCTCCACGAAATCCCGCACCGCATCGGCGACTTCGCCGTCCTCATCCACCTCCGCCAAACCTCCACCCGGGCCCTCCAGCTGGCCGCCCTCGCCGGCGCTCCATCAATTCTCGGTGTAGCCCTTGTCTTGATCGCCGGCGCAAACTCCACCACCGCCGTAGCCTATCTGCTACCCGTAAGCGCGGGCAGCTTCCTCTACATCGCCACCGTAAACCTGCTACCCGAAATCCAACAGGAGTGCCGCGTCAGCCGCGTACTCTGGCAACTCCTTTGGCTCGGCATCGGAGCGGGCATAGTCACGCTGGTAGTCAGCCTCTCAACCACCTGAGAGACTATGTCCGATAACACATATTCTGTATAGTGAGCCTCCAGCAACTCAAAACTCGGAACTCACGACTCGAACCTCCAAATCCCGACACCCGAACTACCGCTGATCCCCTTTGATAAACTCGCCCAAGCAATTCCCCGGAGGTCTATGCGCATCATCCAGGCCGTCTTTGGGGTCTTCCATCACTTCGAGCTCGCCCGCGAGCTCAACCGCCGTGGCCACCTCGAACGCGTCTACTCCTCCTGGCCCTGGTCCCGTCTGAAGCGCGAAGGCCTCCCGCACAGCAAGGTCGAAACCTTC
>CAZZYB010000447.1:0-3784 GCA_964658125.1 uncultured Acetobacteraceae bacterium
CCTAAGCCTCGGCGACTTCCGCCGAAACCAGTCCAGGCACAGGCAACGCAGCCACATCCGCAATCGACTCCGAGGGCGCCTGCGCAATCATCTCCACGGTCGTCGCCGGAGACACCACATCGCCCACCATGGTCATCACTTCGCCGGAGTTGGCCGCCGCAAACGCCTCAGCGGCAACAGCAATCTGGCCAGCCGGAGAGTCCATCGTCGCCACAGCCGCAACCGCCGATGGCACTCGTTTCAGTTGGAAACATTGTCTGCACAGCACAGGTCGACCCTGTGTGGGTTTGAAGGGAACCGTCGTATCGATGCCGCAAGCCGAGCACTCGGTGCGGGTCTCAGTACGCGATAGCGGCAACGCCGAAGCGACAGCGCCCGTAGCCTTACCCTTGTCAGCGCGCTTGGCCTTGCATAATTTGCAGCGTTTGGGATCGTTTTTAAACTGCTTGTCGAAGAAGAACAGTTGCTCGCCGGCAGTAAAAACGAATTCAGTGCCACAATCAGAACATTTCAGGAGCCGATCAGCGAATTCCATTTGAGCCCTCTCCCATCCAGTGGGATAAGGATGAAACGTTGGCGCGGTATCGGTTTTCGACTGCCGCGTGCGTATTCAAGCCTGTACTGCAAAATTTGTTCCTGGGGCCCGATTCCTGTCGGCACCCGGTACTCAGGGTTGCCTCATTTCGTACTCGACGCAAGTACTCGGCAGGAGCGACTCGCGCCGCTCCCACCTCTATTGCAGTCCTTTACATCTTGAAAGCCGCGGAGCTTAGTCCTGCTCTTTACGGACCTTCTTGCGATTGCGCTTGCGTGCCAGTGCTTCCTTCACGCGCTTCTTCTCGCCTGGTTTCAGATAAAAGGAGTGACGCTTGACCTCCTTGATAATGTCTTCCGTCTGCACTTTGCGTTTAAACCGGCGCAGCGCATTTTCAAGGGGTTCGCCTTCTTGTACTCGAACCTCTGCCAAGATTGATACACCTCCAAAACTTCCCCAGTAAGGGTGAATCTATAGACTATTACGGTTGGGTGATCTTGGCACATCAATCAGCAAGAGAATTTTGCCTTTTCCGCGAACGTTTGTCCAGACAATTAACGTAGAACATCAACAAAATCAGCATTTATCCGTTTCTTTGGTTAGCAAACGTACACTTTAGAGCCTATGCTACGTTCCTATTTGGGAAAGATTCCCGTCATCCCCGCGTCTGCCTACGTCGACATCTCCGCCCAGGTCATCGGCGACGTGACCCTCGGAGAAAACTCATCGGTCTGGATGAATGCCGTGCTCCGCGGAGATGTGAACTCCATCCGCATCGGCTCGGCCACTAACATTCAGGACTGCGCCGTCCTCCACGGCATGCGCCACCTCTACCCCGTCATCGTCGGCGACCGCTGCACCATCGGCCATAATGCCACCGTCCACGGCTGTGTCCTCGAAGACGACGTCCTCATTGGCATCGGCGCCGTCGTGCTCAACAACGCCCGCATCGGCACCGGTTCCATCATCGCCGCCGGCGCCCTGGTGCCCGAACACACCATCATTCCACCCCGCTCGCTGGTCACTGGAGTCCCCGGCAAAATCCGCCGCACCCTCACCGACGACGACGTCGACCTGATCCGCATGTACGCAAATGACTACCTCGACTACACAAAGGTGTATCTTTCGGAGATAGAACCCTCAATTTGAAGGTGGTTGTTTCCCCATGATCGCTGCCCGTAAGCTGGCCCTCGCTCTCAACTTCGCCGTCCTCGGTTCCCCCGCAATCGCGCTCTCCCAGGCGCCTGCCGCACCCGCCGCGCAGGTCGCGCCTGCAACTCCGCCGCCGCCTTCCGCGAACGAGTTACGCGCCACTGACCTGCTCCGCGAGGCTTCCGTGCTGGAGCAGCAACGCAACTGGGACGCCGCCCTCAAAAAGCTCGACGAAGCCAAGGCCCTCAATCCGCACCAGGCCTTTCTCTGGAGCAGCTACGCCTACATCGATCTCACGCGCGACGACAACACAGCCCAGGCCATCCTCGATCTCACTCGCGAAATGACGGAGCATCCGGACGAGCAGACCATCTACGTGGTGCTCTCGCGGGCGCAAACCAAACTGCACAAGCTGAGCGATGCCGCCGCCACGATCCGAAAGCTTGTTGCACTTGATCCCACCAACCAGGGTGCGCTCGGAATGCTCGCGAACGCCCTCATCGAAGACAAGCAATACGCCGCTGCGGAAAAAATCATTCGCGATATCCTGGCCGCCAATCCTGACAATCTCCAGGCCCAGAGCTTTCTCGGCACCGCCCTCGCTCGCGAAGGCAAGAAGGCCGAAGCCCTCGCTATCCTGACGCCCATCGTCAACAAGAGCACCGACGTCAGCGCGCTCAACAACGCCTCCTACGTACTGGCCGATGAAAACCTAGACCCCGTGCTGGCGGAGCAGACTGCTCGTCGCGCCCTCGCCATCGTTCAGCCAAGCTACGTCGGCTTCGGCGGCAACGCCCTCTTTCGCACCGAAATCATGGTCAACCTCTGGGACACCCTCGGCTGGTCGCTCTTCCGCCAAGGCAAAGTCGCCGAAGCCGAACCCTGGGTCCGGGCCGCCTGGAACAATAGCGTTGCTATCGAGCCCGGCTACCACCTCGGCCTGGTCCTCGAGAAGCAGAATCAGCTGACCAAGGCCATGGCCGTCTATGAGATCGCGGCGTTCGGCGAACCCGGCGGCATTCCACAAGACGTCGCCGACAACGTCGCAGAGCGTCAGCAGGCACTGCGCAAAGCCGGTGTCCCCAGCCAGGTGCCGGATGGCAAAGCCGCGCTCAAAGCCATGCTCACCTTCAAAGTCCCCGGCGCAAACACCCGCACCGGCGTCGCCACGGTCGAGTTCGAGCTTTCAACACAGGGCGCCGCCCACGCCATGATCGTCAAGGACAACGTGACTCAGGACAGCCTCACCGCCGTCGAAACGTCGCTCTATCCCATCGACTACAAGGTTGGCATTCCAGCCGCCGCAGGCGCCGTGCTTACCCGCCGCGGCGTTCTCAACTGCCACGCCGGAACACCCTGCGAGTTCACTCTGCTCTCCACCAGCGCCGCGCTCGCCGATTACAACCTCACCCTGCCGGCACCCGTGCCGGCCCGCGTTGCCGGTGCACCCGGTTCCAGATCGGGATCGTCTGCTCCCAAAGGCGACCCCTACTACAGCACACCCGGTTCCGGCACGACCCGCAGCAACCGCGTGCCTGCCCCATCGCGTCATAACCACTAAAGGAGAATCATGTCCGAAGAAAAGAACTCCCAGTCCGCCCCCGCGATCACCCGCGAAAAGCTCGTCGACCTGCTGAACCAAGACCTGCAGCGCGAGTTCCAGGCCGTCATCGCCTACGTCAACTACTCGCAAAAGCTCACCGGCGCCGCGTACATGAACATCGCTGACGAGCTTGAAGTCCACTCCAAAGAAGAGCTAGCCCACGCCCTCAAGCTCAGCTACTGGATTGACCTCCTCGGCGGCGATCCCGCTGTTACGGCCAAGCCTGTCAAGACCAGCGACAAGAACGAAGACATGTTGCGCTTCGATCTCGAAAGCGAGAAGGAAACCATCCGCAACTACCGCCGCCGAGTTCGCCAGGCCGACGCCCTCAACGAGTTCGCGCTCGGCGAAGACCTCCGCGAGATTCTCCGCGACGAGTCCGACCACCTCAACTCCCTGGCCACCGCTCTAGGCGAAGACACCCCGGACCCCGGCATCGCCGACGAGTAACACCCTCCACGCAAAACGGCCGCCTCAATCAGGGCGGTCGTTTT
>CAZZYB010000448.1:0-3757 GCA_964658125.1 uncultured Acetobacteraceae bacterium
CTGACGCTGACCAACACCGCCACCGGCCAGTCGATGGTCACCATGTCAAAGGCGGCGTTCCTCCCCCTCTGCGTCATCACCATGACCTGCGGCACGGCCTTCATCATGTGGCTGGGTGAGCAGATCACCGAGCGCGGCGTCGGCAACGGCATGTCGCTGCTGATCTTCACCGGCATCGTCGTCGGCCTGCCTCGCGGCATCGCCGACCTCTACGAAAAGGCGCAGACCAACTGGATGGGCGGCTTCACCCCGATCGCCATCGTCCTTCTCATCGGCATGATGATCGCGGTCGTCGCCTTCATCATCTTCGTCGAGCGCTCCGAGCGCCGCATCCCCGTCCAATACGCCAAGCGCATGGTCGGCCGCCGCGCCGTCGAAGGCCAGCAGACCTGGCTGCCGCTGAAGGTCAACTCCGGCGGCGTGATGCCGGTCATCTTCGCCAGCTCGATTCTCTCCGCGCCGCTGCTGCTGCAGAACGTCAATATCTTCGGTTTCTCGTTCAAGGACAACGCCTACACGGGCCCCATCTTCCGCGCCCTCGCGCCGGCTGAGCCGCTGTACGTCCTGCTCTACATCTGCGCGATCATCTTCTTCGCCTACTTCTACATCTCCATCGTCTTCCGTCCAGACGACATCGCCGACAACATGCGCAAGTACGGCGGCTTCATCCCCGGCATCCGTCCCGGCAAGCGCACATCCGACTTCATCAACGACGTGCTCACGCGCCTTACCCTCGTCGGCGCCCTTTATCTCTGCGTCATCTCGATCATTCCGATGCTGCTCATCGGCGGAATCCGCTTCAACGATATCCCGCTCATCGGCGGCATCTTCGACCGGATGCCAGTCTTCATCACCCACGGCATGGGCCTGAACTTCTACTTCGGCGGAACATCGCTCCTGATCGTAGTCGGTGTCGCCATGGACACGGTCAACCAGATCGAATCGCAGCTCATCATGCGCCACTACGACGGCTTCACACCCAAGTCGGGTCGCATCAAGGGCCGCCGCAGCTGGTAGCTCAAGACAGGTTTCAGGGTTCAGCGTCCAGGGCCCAGAAGGCCCGCCGTCTTCTGAACCCTGGGCCCTAACCCCTGGACCCTGCCCCTATGCCTCATCCTCTACCCAACGCGAGCGACATTCTCCCCGGCCCGGTGCTGCTGATCGGCGCTCCCGGAGTTGGCAAAGGCACGCAGGCACAGCTGCTCATGGCGGAGTTCGGCATCCCGCAAATCTCTACCGGCGACCTGCTCCGCCAGCATCGTCGCGACCGCACCTCGCTCGGCATGATGGCCGAAGGCCTGATGAAGGAAGGCAAGTTCGTCCCTGACGACCTCGTCAACGAAATGGTCTCGGTCCGTCTCTCCGAAAAGGACACCGAACACGGCTACATCCTCGACGGCTTCCCCCGCACCCTGGTCCAGGCCGAGTGGCTCGACACCAAGCTCGTCGCCTACATGTTGCCCGTCGTCGCCGTCTGCATCAACGTCCCGCGCGACATCCTGCTCAAACGCATCACGGGCCGCCGCATCTCGCCCAACGGCGTCATCTACAACATCTATACGAACCCGCCCAAAGTCGAGGGCATCTGCGACATCGACGGCTCCAAGCTCGAACAGCGCGCCGACGACACGGAAGAAGTCTTCAACGAACGCATGAAGGCCTTCCACGACAAGACCTCCGCCGTCATCGAGTACTACCGCTCCCATGGCGGCCGCTTCGCCGAAGTGAACGGCAATCAGCCCGTCGAAGACGTCACCCACGAAATCCGCAAGACTCTGCTCGCCCTCCGCCACCACCCGGACGCCTAGCACGCTTTCTCTAAACTCTAACCCCTAAGTTCTACCCCCTGCTTTATGGCTATCCTGATCAAATCCGCCGCCGAGATTGAAAAGATGCGCGTCTCCGGCATCGCGCTCCGCAAGGTGCACGACGCGGTGAAGGCGGCCGTCCGCGTCGGCGCCACGACGATGGATCTGGAACGTGTCGCCGAAGCCAAGATCAAAGAACTCGGCGCCAAATCCGCCTTCAAGGGTTATCACGACTACCCCGCCGTCCTCTGTACCTCCGTCAACAGCGAAGTCATCCACGGCATCCCCAGCGACCGCGGCACCCTCAAGTCCGGCGACATCGTCTCCATCGACTGTGGCGTCATCGTCGATGGCTACTACTCCGACGCTGCCGTAACCCACGCCGTCGGCGAAGTCAGCCCGGCAATCGCCAAACTCCTCCGCGTCACCGAAGCCTCCCTCTACGCCGCCATCGACAAGGCTCGCGTAGGCGGCCGGCTCGGCGATATCTCCAACGCCGTCCAGGTCATGTGCGAACGGGAAGGGTATGGCATCGTCCGCGAGTTTGTCGGCCACGGCATCGGCAAATCGATGCACGAAGACCCACAACTCCCCAACTTCGGCCCCGCCGGCAAGGGCCCACGCCTGAAGGCAGGCATGGTGCTCGCCATCGAGCCAATGATTAACGCCGGAACCGCCGACGTAAAAGTTCTCGAAGACGGCTGGACCGCGGTCACCACCGACGGCAGCATGAGCGCCCACTTCGAGCACACGGTGGCGATCACGAAAGATGGGCCGTACATCCTTACGAGATAGTTGACCACCACCTCTCGGGCACATAACCTTGGTTGAGAGGTGCCTATGGTCCCGTTGACACAAATGGAAGTCGAGTCTTTCATGCCCGTTTCGGATGAGGTGCGACACACTGCGCCTCTTGACTCCTGGGTGGCTTATTCTTCGGACAAGAAGAGGGTAATCGCCGCCGATAAGGACTTTGATGTGGTTATCGAGCGAGCGGAGGCACTTGGCGAAAAGGACTATGTATTGGACAAAACGCCGCCAAGTTGGGACACCATCTTTGTCCTCTAAAACTTCGTTACGCGTTCCATTCAAAAAAGCGATTCACACTTCCGGCCGCTCGCTTCACTTCGTACAACTCACAATTCGAGTTGAAGACATAAGCGACGGCGGCTCCGCGACGTACGTAACGTGTACCGTCGACTCCGGTTCAACGCTGTGTGTGTTCGATGCGACCGTCGCCGAGACGCTCGGTCTCATCTGGAAGAACGGTGTTCGCGTTATGACGATGGGAATTGGTGGTCCAAAGGAGACATACCTGCACCAGGTTCGTCTACACCTTCCGGGCGGCCCCGTCAGTGTGCTCGCAGCTTTTCAAGAGGCTCTTCCTGTCTCCGGTCTTCTCGGAATGTCTGGTTTCTTCGAGCATTTCCGCATCACCTTTGACGGTAGGGCTCGCGTCTGCGAGTTCGAGCGTCTGCCCTGAGCTGAGTCGCAGAAATGCAGCGTTGGTTCGCGGGAAATCGCACATAGGAAGTGTGAAGCGCTAACGAATCGTTAGACCCGTTTGGAAAATCTCAAGATCCGGTATATGATTGCAGATGGTGCGTGTACCTTCCGCCGTCTCCGTCCGCCCTTTGGGTGCGGAGACACCGAAAGCCCACGAAACAGTTGTCAGAGCTAAAGAGCGGGCCCGAAACGGCCCATTCGAGGAGATTGTTTGTCGAAGGAAGATGCAATTGAAGTCATGGCTGTGGTCGTCGAGATCCTGCCCAACGCGCTGTTCAAAGTCGAGCTTGAGAACAAGCATCAGGTTCTCGCGCACGTCTCGGGTCGTATGCGCAAGAACTTCATCCGCATCCTCACCGGAGACCGCGTCGCCATCGAGCTCAGCCCGTACGACCTGAACCGCGGCCGCATCGTTTACCGCTACAAATAGAAGAAGTTGTTAG
>CAZZYB010000449.1:0-2069 GCA_964658125.1 uncultured Acetobacteraceae bacterium
TTACAAGCGTTGCCCTTTGCCCTTGCGGGACCTGTGCCATCGTGGCGCAGGTTATTCTGCTGGTTCGCTCTGACGCCTTTGATTGCTGCATTATTTGCTAAAAACCGCGCAGGCACAGCGTTGAGGCCGGCGCAGACTGCCTTGCTTGCTTACTGTTCAGGCGTTATCTGGTATCTCTGTAATTGTTATTGGATATACCAGACCATGCATACGTATGGGGACTTGCCCAAGCCTGCTGCCTACGGCATACTCTTACTTTTCTCGTTGTATGTCGCCCTATATCACGCATTGTTCGGCTGGTGCGTGGGGTGGTTACTAAAGAAATGGTCGCGACAGGCCGTGTTGTGGATGGTGCCGTTTGTATGGGTGGCAGTCGAGTTGGCACGTGCGCGGGTTACGGGATTCCCCTGGGACCTGCTGGGTTATACGCAGGTGGACAACCTTTCGCTGTCACGCATTGCGCCGTGGACAGGGGTCATGGGGCTATCGTTTGTCGTTGCGATGGTGAATAGCCTGTGGTTAATGCGCTCACCGGAAGGGCGGCGCGGGCACAGGTTAATGTGGCCCGGTGTTGCTGCTGGCTTTGTGTTCTTAATTACGTTACTTAGCTCTCATCCGCTGACTACGCAGCGGGCTGACGTGGAAGCCACTGCCGTTCTACTGCAGGAAAATTTAAAGGTAGGTGCGGAGCTGAATGGACCGCCCGAGACGCGCAACCAGATGATGCATGCGTTCGATGAACTGAGTTTGCATCCTACGGTGCCGGTTTCGCCGCAAGGAATTGCGGTCATCCCTTCTGCGTTGTTGTCCGCGAAGCCCGATATCGTGGCGTGGCCCGAGGCTCCGACCGATTTTTTCGATGCCGATCCCGAATTTCGCGAGAGCATGGGTGCTCTGGCCATTCGGATGAAGACACCGGTGATTGTGAACGATGTTGCCATTGCCGGGCGCAACACCGACGGCCATTTTACGGAATATAACTCCGCGGCGCTCTTTCATACTGACGGGAAATATGGCGTGCGTTATGACAAGATGCGGCTGGTGCCGTTTGGGGAGTACACGCCTTATAAGGCGTTGTTTTTCTTCGCCGGACACCTCCTTGATAATTTGCCGTTTGTTCCGGGACTCGAACGAAAAGTATTCGTGGCGGAGGGTAGACGCTACGGCGTGTTTATCTGCTACGAGTCGATTTTCGGGGATGATATCCGGCACTTTGCGGATGATGGGGCGCAGGTGCTGGTGAATATATCCGACGACGGCTGGTATGGCGACAGCAGCGCGCCATGGGAACATCTGGACATGGTGCGGATGCGGGCGATTGAAAACGACCGCTGGGTGGTTCGCGCGACTAATACTGGTGTTACAGCGTCGATTGATCCGTTTGGACGGGTGACGGCGACTATTCCCCGGCATATTCGCAGCTCGATGCTGGCAGGATTTGCGTATCGCGAGGACCGGACGTTTTATACGCGATTTGGAGATTGGTTTGCGTGGATTTGCACGGTAGTTGTGGCGACGGTGCTTCTATTCGGGCATGTGCGCAAAAGGGAAGTACACTAGATTTATGTTGAACGATCTTGAATTTGAATACTCCCCTATACGTGCAAAGGTTAGCGACCTGCGGGGGTATCTTTGACTCGCCTCGCCTGAAAAAAGAGCTGGCTGTGGTCGAAGAGAAGATTGCGGACCCGAGTGTGTGGGCTGACGCGGCCAGGTCGCAGCCGTTGATGCGGAAACGGAAGCTGCTGGAGCATCAGCTCGCTGACGACGCCGAGCTGGCGCGTCGTACGGAAGATATCGAGGCCTACTTTGAACTGATGCGTGAAGGCGAGGCTTCGGTTGAGCCGGATTTGAAGCGCGAGATCGATTCGCTCGTGGAGTTTTCTGAGGCGCTCGAATCGAAGACGATGCTGTCGGAAGAAAACGATGCGCTGAATGCGATTGTTACGGTGCATCCGGGGGCGGGTGGGACGGAGTCGCAGGATTGGGCCGAGATGCTGATGCGGATGTATTTGCGCTGGGCTGAGCGGCAGGGTTTCAAGACGGAGATCAACGAAATTCAGGATGGG
>CAZZYB010000449.1:2079-3739 GCA_964658125.1 uncultured Acetobacteraceae bacterium
CGGCGATTTTGCGTTTGGTCTGCTGGGGGGCGAGACGGGGGTGCATCGCCTGGTGAGGATTTCTCCTTTCGACCAGGCCAAGCGCCGGCATACGAGTTTTGCGAGTGTGTTTGTTTCGCCGGAGATCGATGATTCTATCGTGATCGATATTAAGCCGGATGACTTGCGGATTGACACTTATCGGTCGGGTGGGAAGGGTGGTCAGCATGTGAATACGACTGACTCTGCTGTGCGTATTACGCATCTTCCGACGGGTATTGTGGCGGGTTGTCAGAATGAGAGGTCGCAGCACAAGAATAAAGAGAAGGCGATGAAGATGCTGCGGTCTCGGCTCTATGAGTATGAGCTGGATAAGAAGAAGGCGATCAGTCGCAAGCTTGAGGATACTAAGCTTGAGATCAACTTCGGCTCGCAGATTCGGAGCTATGTGTTGCAGCCTTATCGGATGGCGAAGGACCTGCGCACGCGGGTTGAAGTCGGCGACGTGGATAAGGTGCTGGATGGATACCTGGAGCCGTTTATCCGCGGGTACTTGAAGTTGCGTAGAGAGGGCGGAGTTCCGGCTGCTGTCGTGGAGGACGATGAGTAAGTCGCTCAAGCCGGACTACGGGATCGATGCGCCGAAGGTGTTGCGTAATTTGTTTTTCTTTGGCGGACTGGCCATTGTGCTTATCTTCGTTACGCCTCGAATCGTTCACCTTGGCAATGTCGAAATTGTGTGGCATCAGGCGCTGGGGTGGATGGGTGGGTTCGTTCTCGCACAGGCCTTCCTGATGCTGTTTTACGTGAAGGTGGGTAAGTACTGGCATCGCGATACGATGCTGGGGCTGTACAGCTGGCGGGGCGATGAGCAGGTGCTCGACGTTGGGTGCGGGCGTGGGTTGTTGCTGGCGGCGGCGGCAAAACGTCTCGGCGCTGAAGGGCACGCGACCGGTATCGATATCTGGTCGAAAGTGGATATGGGCGGGAACTCCGAAGCGGCTACTTTGCGGAATGTCGAGCTTGAAGGCGTTGCGGGACGATGCACGCTGGTGAGCGAAGGTGCGCAGGCTATGCGCCTTGCGGACGATAGTTTCGACGTGATTCTTTCAAATCTCTGCCTGCATAACATCTATGACAAACCGACGCGGCAGAACGCGGTTGCCGAAGTGGCGCGCGTGCTGAAGCCGGGAGGGCTGGCGCTCTTGTCGGACTACAAGCTGACGGGTGAGTATGCGGAGCAGCTTCGTGCTGCGGGTTTTAGCGTCGAGCGGCGGTGGGGAAACGTGCTGTCGACGTTTCCGCCGTTGCGGATTGTTGTTGCGCGCAAACCGTTGCTCTAACCGGTCTTGCCTTCGAGCCAGCGGTGCAGCCAGCTGATGTGCAGGTCGAGGCGTAGAGCGGTGTAGCTCAATACTTCGTGCATGGTGCGCTTGGCGGCGTCGTAGTCGTCGATGTTTCCGAGGCGTGCGCGAGGCGAGGTGTAGACCTGCAGGCCGGCGCGACGGCAGAGCAGCGCGATGCGGAAGAGGTGGGTGCCGTCGCTGACGACGACGATGTGGTCGAGATGGCGTTGCTGTGCGATGGCGGCGAGGCGCTGGACTTGCTGCTCGGTGTCAATGGAGTAGGTTTCGGCAACAATCTTGCTGTAGGGAACACCGTTGGCGAGGAGGTAATCGCG
>CAZZYB010000450.1:0-3730 GCA_964658125.1 uncultured Acetobacteraceae bacterium
CTTAGGGCCTCCTCTGATTCATGCATCCTGCATCCACGCCTCAGGACGATGACCTCGTACGGGGCCGGCGGGCGCTCGGGGATTTCGAGCTGACGTTCTGCTCTGACGGGACGTACCTGCTGGACGGTGGCGCGATGTTCGGCGTTGTGCCGAAGCCGATGTGGGCTCGGCGGATGCCAGCGGATGCAGATAACCGCATCCTGCTGGGCCTGAATACGACCGTGGTGCGGACGGGGAAGCACGTCGTCTTGATCGAGACGGGCATTGGCAATAAACAGTCGCAGAAGATGCGTGAGATTCATGGGAACCAGGAGAGGCTGCCGGCGTCGCTGGCCGCAGCGGGCGTGCGTCTGGAAGAGGTGACGCACGTCATCAATACGCATCTGCACTTCGATCACTGCGGCTGGAACACAACGCTCGGCGCAGACGGTATGGTGAGACCGACGTTTCCGAATGCGCGGTATTTCGCTGCGGCTGGTGAGATGGCGCACGGGCGTCTGCAGCTGGAGCGCGATCGGGTGAGCTATCTTGCCCCGAACTACGATCCGCTGCTCGAGAGCGGGCAGTTGATCCTGCTTGATCCGAACGGGGTGGGCGGGTTTTCGGCGGGAGATCTGCGATTGGGGACACCTGCTGGTTGCGCTGCGGCACTGATTCAGACGGCGACCGAGATTGTGCCGGGAATTTCGGTGGAGCGGTTTCCAGGCCACACGGCGAACATGCTGGCGGTGCATATCGAGTCGGGCGGGGAGCATGCTTGCTATGTCAGCGACCTGTTGCCTACGCATCATCACCTTGATCCGGCCTGGGTGATGGGGTATGACCTGGACCCGGTGACTTGCATTGCGGAGCGCCGGCGCTTTTATGCGCGAGCGATTCCGGAGCGCTGGCTCGTTTTGTTCACGCACGACCACCGAATGCCAGCGGCTTATGTGGAGTGGAACGAACGCGGGAAGCCTGCGGTTAGCGGCGGCTGAGCGCGGCTGGAATGAGATTGCGGAAGATGGCGGCCATGCTTTTGCGGAGCCGCATGAGTCGCGAGGGTCGGGGCATGATGGTGACGTTGCGGTTGCGGGCTGACTCGAACTCGGTGCTGCGGCCGGAAGCGAGGCGGTGGGCCTGGAGGGCAATTTCGTCTTCTACCTGCTCGGCGATGCGGTGGGCGTAGTCCTGGGTGTCCAGTGCGAGTGCGTCGCGGGAGCGCTGGGCGGCGAAGGCGTTGCGAACGGGGAATTGGATGACACGGCGGGCCAAGGGACTTCCTTTGCGGAACCTGGGGACAGGCAAATGCGTGGAATGTGCGGCTGGCGCTACAGAGTCGAGTGGACAGACTTCCGCGTGCACGGGTGGGACAGGGTTAGGGTCACATTCGGGGGCGGACGGAGGACATCCCCTGACAGGCGGGCGGTGGAGACCGAAGTTGTAATGCGATTACAACCTTCGTGTTATTCGCACAGTGGTGCAGCGTAAAATTCTGAATATGCCGATTGATTTGAATGCGCCGTTGTCTGTGTCCGATCCGGAGATTGCTGAACAGATTAAGAACGAAGTGGAGCGCCAGCACGAAGGGCTCGAAATGATTGCGTCGGAGAACTTTGTGTCGCGCGCGGTGCTCGAAGCCGCGGGCACAGTGTTTACGAACAAATACGCCGAAGGCTATCCGGGCAAGCGGTACTACGGCGGCTGTGAGTACGCGGATGTAGTCGAGAACCTGGCGCGGGAACGCGTGAAGCGGTTGTTTGGCGCGGAACATGCGAACGTGCAGCCGCACTCTGGCTCGCAGGCGAACGCGGCGGCGTACATGACGCTGATCCAGCCGGGAGATACGATCCTGGGACTCGACCTGGCGCACGGCGGTCATTTGACGCATGGGCATAAGCTGAACTTCTCCGGCAAGCTGTACAAAGTTGCGGGCTACAAGGTCCGCGAGGACACGGAGACTATCGACTACGATCAACTGGAAGAACAGGCCATCGAGGTAAAACCGAAGATGTTGATCGGCGGCGGCTCGGCGTATCCGCGCACGTTCGACTTTGCACGGATGCGGCAGATCGCGGATAAGGTGGGCGCGTATTTTCTGGTCGACATGGCGCACTTTGCGGGACTGGTGGCGGGCGGAGCGCATCCTTCTCCGGTGCCGCATGCGCATGTGGTGACGTCGACGACGCACAAGACGCTGCGGGGGCCTCGGGCTGGGTTGATTCTGTGTACGCAGGAACTGGCTGCCGGGATCGACCGCAGCGTGTTTCCGGGGCAGCAGGGTGGACCGCTGATGCATGTGATTGCGGCCAAGGCGGTCGCGTTTGGCGAGGCTCTGCAGCCGGAGTTTGCGGCTTATGCGAAGCAGACGGTGGCGAATGCGAAGGCGCTGGCGGAGGCGATGCAGGGTGTGGGGTATCGCGTGGTTTCAGGCGGGACCGATACCCACGTGATGCTGATTGATGTGTTTGCCAAGGGGATTCTTGGCAGCGAGGCGGAGTTCGCGCTGGGCGAGGCGGGGATCACGGTCAACAAGAATGCCATTCCGTTCGATAAGAATCCGCCCATGAAGCCTAGCGGGATTCGGCTGGGCACTCCGGCATTGACGACGCGGGGCATGGGCGAGGGTGAGATGCGGACGATTGCGGCGTGGATTGCGGAGGCGCTGGAGCATCGCTCAGATGCGGGGCGGTTGAAGACGATTCGTGGGCAGGTGGCAGAGCTGGCGCAGAAATTTCCGCTTTATGGGTGGCTGCGCGCGTAACTCGAGGAACGAAAATGCTGCCGCGCTCGTATGCTTTCGACAAATGGAAAACTCCAAGCCTGCTGATTCATTTCGTTCTGATGTTGCGGTTCTTAGTGCGCTTGCGGCGATCATTCTTGTCGTCCATTTCTTTTTGGGGAATGGGTATGGATTCCATCGCGACGAGTTGCAGTTTCTCGACGATGCGCGGCATTTGCATTGGGGATTTACAGCGTATCCTCCGCTGACGGCGTTCTGCGGGCGCGTGGCGATTGCGTTGTTCGGGATTTCAGTGCAGGTGTTTCGATTGCCCGCGGCCATTGTGAACGCGGTATCGCTCGTGCTGGCGGGGCTGATTGCGCGAGAGCTTGGCGGGCGCCGCGCGGCGCAGGTTTTGGCGGTGGTGCTGACGTTCCCGCTGGCGCTGGTTTTCAGCTCGGTGCTGCAGTACAACACGTTCGATCTGCTGGCCTGGTGTGTGATGGTCTTGTTTACCGCGCGCGTGCTGCGGACGGGCGATGAGCGCTGGTGGATCGGCGTGGGTGTGGGTGTTGGCATCGGTGTGATGTCGAAATACTCGATTGCGTTTCCGGTCGTGAGCCTGGTGACGGGGGTGTTGCTGATGCCTTCGCAACGTCGCCATCTGCGCAGTAAATGGTTCTGGTACGGCGCGCTTGTGGCAGCGGTGATCGCCGCGCCGAACTTAATCTGGCTGGTGCGGCATCACTTCATTACGCTACAGATGGAGAGCTACATCCACGCTCGCGATGTGCGGCATGGGCGGGCGGCGGGATATTACACCGACCAGATCAAGTTCACGATGTTTGCGTTTCCGGTGGCGATGGTGGGGCTGGTGTCGTTGCTGCGGAGCCGGCGGTTCCGGTTGTTGAGCGTTTTCTACATTGGGCCGTTCCTGCTGTTTGCGGTGGCCAAAGGTCGCGGATATTATCTGATGCCCGCTTATCCGGTGCTGTTCGCGGCGGGTGCTGTGGCGATCGAGCGCTACAC
>CAZZYB010000451.1:0-3715 GCA_964658125.1 uncultured Acetobacteraceae bacterium
ATATCTCAGGATGCGTCCACACATCGGCGCTATCATAACTCACAAAGATCGCCACGTCCCCGAGTATCTTTATCTTGCGCTCGCCACAATAAGCACGCAGCGCACACCACTGTTCGCTGAAGAAGAACTGTATAACCTGCTCGATCGCCAGTTCGCGGCCCTTGTCGTTCATCAGCCGCGTCAGCGCGTCGGAGCTGCGCATAGCAAACTCTTCCGGCCACTCATGCCAGCTCGCATATCCGTTGGCGCGACGAAGCACGTTGAACATCGCATAGTCGGTCAGCCACGAGATATTGTCCTGGCAGAATTTCTGAAATTGTTGCCGCTGAGCATCATTGCATCGATCGAGGAAGTTAGCCGCAGCCTCTTCGATCAGAGGCAGCTTGCGCTCGAACGCCTCACCAAAGTCGGCAGGACCTTCCGCACCCGGCAGTTCGCTCAACCGCTCCGCCGCAATCCAACCATCGCGAGCCAGAAATTCTAGGCTGATCAGCAGCGGGTTCCCGGCAAACGCCGACAGCGCAGAATAAGGCGAGCTTCCATAACCCGTCGGGTTGAGCGGAAGCACCTGCCACAGCCGCTGCTTCGCGGTGACCAGAAAGTCGACGAACGCGTAAGCAGCCGGACCAAAGTCGCCGACGCCCCCACGCGAAGGCAGCGACGTAACGTGAAGCAACACTCCTGAAAGCCGTTCCTGCGTCATCGCACCCCCGCGCCAGTTTCTATACGATGCGGCTAGTTACCCAGCGGCGACGGCGGACCCTTCTTTACATTGCTCACAACGGCGCCGGCCTTCGTATATTTGTTCAGCAGCGTCTCCGCATAAACCTCGAACAACTCCTGGCGCTGTGTGCCCAGCAGCTTCTCACGCGTCGCGGTAAATGCCTTCGCGATCTCATCGGCGCTCGGCTCTTGCTTATCCGTGACCTGTAGCAGAACACCATTCCTACCGGTATTGATCGGCCCGGAAATACCACCCTTCGGCAGCGTGAAAGCAGCCTCAGCCGGACCCGTCAAAGCGCCAATATCCGGAACCTGCGAATCGCGCGTTACCAGATCGCTGGTCTTCAGAGGCACATTCATCTCTGCCGCAGCCTTCTTCAGATCGTTCAGCACCTTGGCGCGATCAGCCAGTTTGTTCAGCTGGGAGTTCAAAATCTCCGGCGCCTTCTGGCTGCGATAGTCGCTCAACACCGTCGTCTTGATGTCGGCAAACGCCGGCGCATGTGCTGGCTTCACATCGTCCACCTGGAACACGGCCATACCCTCACCGGTAGACGCAACCGCAGGTGCCGCGCCCTTCGCCGTGGAGAACGCCTGCGTCAACAGCGCGGACGAATCAGCGAGGCTTCCAATAACACCATCCTTGCCAACATAACCAGTCGTCGTCAGATGCAGACCATTGGCGTCGGCAGTCTTCTGCATGCCGTCTTTCTTCGCCTGCGCGGCAAGCTTCTGCGCGAACGCCTGCAGCGCCGCACCAGTCTTCTGCTGGTTCAGCACCAGCGAAATGCTGTCCCGCACCTCGGAGAGAGGCTTCGTATGCGCCGCCTCTTTCTTCAGTGTCTGGATCAGGTGATAGCCAAAGTCCGACCGCACCGGCTCCGAAGTCTGTCCAGGCGCAAGCGCCATCGCAGCCTGCGAATACACCGGCACAAATCCGGTAGTCGGCGTCATCGGATATTCGCCGCCCTTATCCTTGCTGCCCGGGTCGTCCGAGTACTTCTTCGCTAGCTCGCCAAAATTCCCACCAGCCCTGATCTGCTTCAAGACATCTTCAGCCTTGGCCTTCGCCGCAGCATCCGTCTTCGCATCAGCTCCCTTGGGAACCGAGATCAAAATGTGCCGCGTCTGGACCTGGTCGGCAACCTCGTACTGTTTCCGATTCGCGTTGTAGCTCGCCTGAATATCGCCGTCCGTCACGGTCGGTTTGTCTTTCAGATTCGACGCATCGAACGAAATGAACTCCAGCTTGCGTGTCTCCGGAGCAGCAGTCGCATACCGCGCACCGTTCTGCTTAAAGAACGCCTCAAGATCCGTATCGCTCGGGTTGATCGTCTTCGAAACATCCGCCGAAGAAATGACAGCATAGTCGAACTTGACCTTCGTGCCGTCCTTGCGGAAAGCATCGCGAACCGCTGCATCCGAAACCGTCACACCACCGGTCACCAACGCCTCAAGCCGCTGCAGTTCCATTCCAGCCTTGAAGTCCGCTTCAAAGTCGGCAACGGACATATGCGCATTGCTGCTGATCAGGTTCTCGTAAGCTTCCGTTCCAATAAACTTGCCATTCGGAAAGAAGATGCTGGCATAAGGTCCATGCTCCAGCTCATTCTTGAGGTCTCTGTCGCTGACGCTGAGGCCAAGCCGGTCCGCCTCGCGTACCAGGATCGCGCGCACCACCAGCCGCTCGCCCGACTGCGCCATCGCCGACGACAACAGCATCGGCACATATTGCGCCGGAACGCCGCGCTGCGTCAGTTCCTGTTCTGCCATCCGCTGGACCTGCTCGGTCGGGATCGTCTTGCTATCGCCCGCGAAGCGTCCAAACCATCCGGGCGAACGCACAGTCGCATAAACGGCGGTGTTGCCGGTCGTCGGAGCATCGCCGATGCCCGGAACAAGGTAAATGACCATGCCGATCACAACTACGGCAACGAAAGCGACAAGGATGAACTTGGTGATGCGATTATCTTGCTGAAGAAAACGGATCATGCTTGGCTAACGACCTTCAATTCGCGCGTGCGTCTTACGCTCCGCGTACCCGGGATTTTTGCGCGCAGGTAGAATCTGGTTCGCGTCGCGAACGCATAAGCCTGCTGCAGGGGCTCTTCAAAAGTATAAATCAGCGAAGCCCTTCAGACCCGCCCCGCCACCAATTCCCCAACGTAGAAGGCCCTCCGGATTCCCGGAAGGCCCCCGAGCCGCGAACATTTAGTACCGCGGATAGTAGTAAGGGCTGTACGGAGGATAGGGCGCGTAGTAAACATCGGGATACCGCCGCCGAACCACAGGCTGCGGCCCCACATTAGGCCCCGCAGCATAAGAAAGCCGCCCCATCTCCTGCTCCGAAACCGTCGTCACGGGCGTTGGCTGTTGCAGATGAAACGTCAGCACGGCCTCCGGCGGAATAATCACTCTGCCGCCCGGAGACGCCGCCGAAGAAGCAACACCTGCCGCTCCCCCGACTCCGGCCCCGATCGCCGCTCCCTCACCGCCACCCGCGACCGCGCCAAACAACGCACCCAGCGCGCCCAGCCCAATCGCCGAATTCACCGTATGCAGGCTCTTATCCTGTCCATCGCGTTTCCATGTGTCGGACGCCAGCGCATAGCTCTGGCCACCCAGCGTCAGCCGAGTCAGTTGCAGCGCCAGCTCTCCCCGCCCCTTCAACACACCCGCATCCTTCACCTCGACCACAGTTCCCTGAACCGCCGCACCCCGCGGAATCGCCACTGCACCATCGGCAATCACGTCATTCAACACGGTCCCGTCAAAGATCGAACCCGGCTGGGCATGATGCGTACTCAACCCCTGATTGATGCGAATCCGCAGCATCGATCCACTAGGCACAACAACCGGCCGCCCCGCTTCCTGCCCACCCGGAACCGGAGGATAGCCCGCTGCATTGCCGTACATCGGTCGGCGAGGAGGATATTGACGGTTCGGCGGAGGAGGATATTGCCCGTTAGCCTGCGCTGGATACTGACTATTC
>CAZZYB010000452.1:0-3678 GCA_964658125.1 uncultured Acetobacteraceae bacterium
AGCTCCGAACTGAGGGCCAGGCCCGCCTTGCTTACGGCCTCAAGGCCTACCGAGAAACGGACATGGTTTTCCTGCATCTCGAAGGCGATCATGCCTCCGTGATCGAGGAAGTGAGGAATATCGCTTACGGTCAAAACGGGAGCGCCCGCCAAGTCGGTCATGTCCTGAGCAATGCGTTCCTTTTCTGAGATGCTGATGAACAGGATGGCGCATGCTCTGGCGGCGGCGGCGTTCGGGACTTTGACTACACGCTCCGGCAGGCCATTTATTTCTTCGTTGGCCGTAAGTTTTGTGAGAGCGCCGCCAAAATCGTCGCGGCCAAGCACGCAGATGTCGAAGGTTTTGCGCTGGGGATTTTCTGTGCCTTCGGACTGGCGAAGGAACTTGCCGAAGTTGAAGAGGTATGCGGCCTTGATATCGTAGTCGGTGGGCTTTTGCGGGCGTGCGGCTGGGGGCAGGAGCGCGGACACGAGCAGGCACGTTGCGGCGCGCGCGGTCAGCCGGGACCGCCGACGAGGGTAAGTGCGGCTTAGTGTGGCGAAGTCCATACGAGCTTTCCGAAGATGCTCCGGCGAATGCCCAGCGTGGGCACCTGGCCGTCGCCGGACGCGAATTCGATGTGTCCGGAGTCGAGAAGGTCGCGTCCGTTTACTGACAAATCTACTCCGCCGCGGCGCCAGCCGAAGCGCAGGTCTGCGGTGGTGTAGGCAGGGACGTTTTGTGCGGGGGCCGAGCCGTAGCGGCGGAGGGCCTGGTCGAACTCGAAACGTCTGCCGAGGTCCAGGCGCGACTGCAGGGCAATCTGATGTTGCGGGGTTGAGCCGGTGTAGCCGACGATGCTGGCCGGATCGTTGAATCCGGGGCGGGAGTGAAGATCGTAACGCAAGAGTGAATAGGCGCCCGAGATGCGCCAGCGGGAGTTGACCTTCCAGTCCGGTGCAAACTCGACGCCCCGGGTGTGACCCTCGACCGTGTTGCCGTAGAGGATGGTCAATGCGGGTTGTGCGGGATTTGCTATGGGGTCCTGCTGGACTACACCAGGCAGGAATCCCTGTAGCTGCTTGTATTCGTTGGAATAAGCGGCGACGTCAATGTAGAGATTCTTAGAAATCAGCTGGCGGTATCCGCCTTCGATGGCGAGGAGTGTTTCGGGCTGGAAGTTGTGGTTCCCGCTAACGAGAAATTCGAACGGCGGGTTCAAGGTGATCGGGGCGCTGAGGCGAAAATCCTCTTCGAGCTGCGAAGGGATGCGCACGGCGCGGCTGGCCGCTATCCAGAAGGACTGATGCTCACCCGGCTGGAAAAGCAGGCGGCCTGAGGGTTGTACCTCCCATCCGCTGAACGGATTGTGCTCTTCCTTCACACCCAGAGTGAGGTTCAGCTTCTTCGGAAGGAGCGCGATTTCGTCCTGCCCGAAGACACTGTAGAGCAGGTAGTTCTGTTGGTGCGGAAGCAGGTCGATGCCGGGCTGGTGCTGCGTGAAGTGGGTGGGGTTGTTTCTATAGCCCGCGCCGAAGATGAAGGTGTTCCAACTGTTCGCGTGCCATTGCAGAACAGAATCGATGTCAAACGTGTTCTGTCGGATACCCTCAACGATGCCTTCGCGGACGGTGCGGTCGATGTAGCCCTGCACGTAGATGTTTGAGGTCTTGCCGAGATCGCGCGACCAGCGTCCGAGCAGGTCGCCACCCGAAACGGGGTCTTCGGTGTCGGACAGGCCAACGCGGCGAGGGGTTGTGCCTCTGTAAATGTCGCCCTGGAAGGTGAAGGCGTCCCCGGAGTGCGAGGTCCAGTCCGTGCGAAATCCGGCGCGGAGCATGTGCCAGGCGTCGTAGTTGTCGCCGTCCGGGTGAATCTCCGGCCCGCGCAGGAATCCTTTGCCGAAAAGGCGATAATTGAACTGCTTGCCCAGCGCGCCGCCGACCCGGAGCTCGCCGTTGTAGTTTTCGAGGTTGCCGGCCACGGTGGTGGAGAGCACGCCGTGGGTACTGTCACTTTTCTTTGTGATGATGTTGATGACGCCGTTGACGGCGTTCTCGCCCCAGATGGTTCCTCCGGGGCCCCGTATGACTTCGATGCGGTCGATGTCTTCAAGGACGACGTCCTGGACGTGCCAATAGACGCCGCCGAGCAGCGGAGTGTAGACGCTGCGTCCATCGATCAACACCAGCAGCGATTTGGAAAAGTTGCTGGCAAAGCCGCGCACGCCTACGACCCATTGATTGGAGTTGGCGGTGGCTACGTACACGCCGGGGAGCATGCGGAGGAGTTCGGGAATATTGGTGGGTCCGAGGCGGCGAATGTCCTCCTGCGTGAGGACGGATATGGCTGCGGGAGTCTTCCAGATTTGCTCGGGTGCCTTGCTTTGGGTGGTCACCTCGATGTTGCCGAGTTCTTCGAGGCTGAGGTTTTTGATGGACTGCTGTGCGAGAGCCGACAGAGGCAAGAGGCTCAGCGCAAGACATGCCGCCTGCACCGCCTTAGACGGTGAATGACGCAGCCTGAACGGCGCACAGACATTGCGGCTTCGCGAACCCACGCACGAATATTATCAGCAGTCGCAAAGAGAATTCAGGCAATGTTGGGGCAACCTTTTAGGTTCGCTTACTGGCGTAACTTGAAGCTCAAGCGAGTGGAAAGAGTGAGAGGGTCATACCGTTGCGGATTGGCTGGTGGCGTTCAACCGAGCAGATAGGCGAGGAGTGCCATGCGGGTGTAGAGGGCGTTCTTGGCCTGGCGGAAGTAGGCGGCACGGTAGTTGCTGTCTACGTCGATCGATATTTCACTTACTCGCGGGAGGGCGTGCATGATGATGGCTTTGGTCTTTAGCTTGTCCGCTATTTTGGCGTCGATGATGTAGGCGTCTTTTACGGGGAGATAGTCGGCGTCGGAGTTGAAGCGTTCGCGCTGGACGCGGGTTACGTAGATGACGTCTGCGTTGCGGATGCTTCCGCTGAGCTTTGTAGTTTCGGTGGAATGAACACCCTTTGATGTCAGGTAGCGGGTGTATTTCTGGGGGAGTTTTAGTTGAGGTGGCGAGACTAGTGTAATTTCTACGCCCTTGTAGAGGGCGAGTAGTGGAAGTAGCGAGTGGATGGTGCGGCCGTAGAGTAGGTCGCCTATGAGGGCTACCTTGATGCCTTCGACGTGGCCTAGTTCTTTTCTGATGGTGAAGATGTCGCCGAGGGCCTGGGTGGGGTGCTCGCCTATACCGTCGCCGGCGTTGATGATGGGGACGGGGGAGACGGCGGCGGCTAGTTTGGCGGCACCTTCTTCGTAGTGGCGAATGGCGATGGCGTCCGCGTATCCGCTGACGATGCGGATGGTGTCAGATATGGACTCGCCCTTGGTGGCGGAGGAACTTTCTTTGGCGTTTTCGGCGGTGAGCACGCCGCCGCCTAGTTTCTGCATGGCGGCTTCGAAGGAGAAACGGGTGCGGGTGCTGGGCTCGTAAAATAATGCGGCTAATATTCGGCCGCGGAGGAGTTGGGGGACGGTGCGGGAGGCGTCGTCGTGCTCCATCTGTTCCGCGGAAGCGAATAGTTGTTCAAGGAGTTTTTTATTGCCGAATTGTTTGGCACTGATGACGTGCTGGAGTTTTTGCATAGTTAAGCGTTAGCGAATATCTTTCCGCGGATGATGGTGGAGTGGACACTGCCGGGAAAAGTGTGGCCTTCG
>CAZZYB010000453.1:0-2942 GCA_964658125.1 uncultured Acetobacteraceae bacterium
GTGGCGGGGTGGATGGTGTCGCCACGGAAGTCGCGGAAGAAGTCCTTGTGTTTTTCAAGGACAGTGACATCCACGCCGGCGCGCGCGAGGAGAAGGCCGAGCATCATGCCCGCGGGACCACCGCCGACGATACAGCACGTGGTTTCGAGCTGGGTTTCCATGGGGATCACTGTATAGCACGGGCGAATTCGGCGACCGGCATTGTGAGGCTCACTCGGGCTGCGTAGAATTCACGGCATGCCGACAGGATGTGGGGAGTTGCGTGGAAAGCGTGTACGGCTCGTGCCGTTGGAGCCGCAGCATGTCGATGGATTGGTGGCTGCGTCAGCGGTCGATCCTTCGCTGTATGAGTGGAGCGCTGTGCCGGTGGGACTCGAGGTGACAGTTCGCTACGTTGAGGGTGCGCTGGCGTTGCGGAATGAGGGCACCGCTGTGCCGTTTGCGATTCTCGGGGCGGAGAGTGGGAAAGTGATCGGGTCGACGCGCTTCTTCGATATGGAGCGTTGGGCGTGGCCGCAAGGACATTTGAGGCGTGGGCGCGAGGCCTGCGATGTGTGCGAGATCGGGTATACGTGGTTCACGCGTGCGTCGATTCGGACGGGGGCGAACACTGAGGCGAAGCTGCTGATGCTGACTCATGCGTTTGAGGTGTGGGAGGTTCTGCGTGTGTGTTTGCATACGGATGAACGCAATGCACCGTCGCGGCGGGCGATGGAGCGGATGGGTGGGCGGTTCGAGGGGATATTGAGTGCCCATCGGCTGGCGGTGGACAACGTGCCGCGAAACTCGGCGCGGTATGCGATCACGGCGGCGGAGTGGCCGGAGGTGAAGGCGCGGTTGCTGTGGCTTCGGGACAAATACGACTGAAACGCGTGCCTATGTGACCGCATCTGATGATGCATGGCAGATGCGAAGACATTGGGAACAGAGTTACGGCGGGAGTTGATTGCGCTGCTTGATGGTGGCCAAGCTCATGCGACCTTTGAGGATGCGGTGAAGGACTTGCCGGCGAAGCTGCGGGGAATCGTGCCGGAGGGATTGCCTTACTCCGGCTGGCAGATTGTGGAGCATCTGCGGATTGCGCAGCGAGACATTCTGGAGTTCAGCGATAACGCTGATGGATCGTATAAACCCATGAAGTGGCCGGATGCGTATTGGCCCAAGAGTGCTGAGCCGCCGGATGCTGAAGCCTGGGAGAAGTCACTTGGAGCGATTCGCGCGGATCGGAAGGCTTTCGACAAGCTGGTGCACGCGGCGGATGATGCGGAGCTGGTGAAGGCGTTCGAGTGGGGCGATGGTCAAACGCTGTTGCGGGAGGCACTATTGATTGCGGACCACAATGCGTATCACACCGGTGAGTTAATTGTGGTCCGGCGGTTGCTGGGGGCGTGGAAAAAGTAGAGATCAGAGCAGACCGAGGGCGGTGGGCCACTCGGATGGATGGTTGACGGTGACGTCGGGCTCGGCGGCGGCCAGAGTATGGGGGGCCAGGCCGAAAGTGCAGCCTACGGAGACTGCACCGGCACGGCGGGCGGTGAGGATGTCCACGTCGGAGTCGCCGATCATGACGGTGTCCGCTGGCTGTATGGGCGAGCCCGTGAGGGTCTGAGCCTCGGCGATCAGCGTGAGGAGGCCTTCAGGGTCGGGCTTCTTGGTGTGGAAGGAGTTGCCGCCGTAGTTCTGGAAGAAGAACGGAGCGACGCCCAGAGCGGCGCAGATCTCGCGCGAAGGGTTGACCGGCTTGTTGGTGAGGACTGCCATGGGCAGGGTGGGGTGTGCTGTGCGGATGGTGGTAAGCGCTTCGAGGACTCCGGGGTATAGCCGCGTGTTGTCCAGCTTGTGGATGCGGTAGTAGTCCAGGAAGAAGTCGAAGGCGCGATGGAAGAGGGTGTTGCCGCTCTGGCCGACTGGGTCGAGGGAGTCGAGGTCATCGGGGTCGCCTAGAGCGCGGCGGACGAGCATGGCTGCGCCGTCGCCGATGTAGCTGGCGATGAGGGCATTCGGAAGGGTGGGTCTGGCGACGTGTTCGAGGGCGGCGTTGACGGAATTGCAGAGGTCAAGCGAGGAATCGATGAGTGTGCCGTCGAGGTCGAAGACGAGCAGGCGAGGCTGAAGCATAACTGCTATTTTACCGGGGTGATCTTCCACTTCTGATGCGCGATGAGCCAGGTGCCATCCATCTGGCGCTCGTGCAGGAAGACGTATGTGCCGCGGACTTGCCGCGTGGCGCCGGTGGAGCGGTTGCGCAGGGTTTCGCGGTAGACGCCGTGCTCGATACCGAAGGTGTGGGTCTGCTCAAAGCTGGTGAGCATGAGGTGGAGGTCGCTGTCGTAGGTGCTGGTGACCTGCTCGTACAGCTTGCGAATTTCGTCGATGCCTTTGAACGTCTTGCCGTCCGGGTCTGTAAATACTGCATCCGGAGTGTAGAGGCTGAGGACGTCTTCGATATTCTTGTCGCGCAGATCGCGTGCGAAACGTTCGCTTTGGAGGGGCGGAAGCGCACGCGTCTGAGATGTGGCAGAAGGAACCAGGAAGAGCGCGAAAGCAAGCAGCACGATGAATCGCATGCGGCTACTATATGCGTGAAAATGAAGGATTTGTTAGCGAAAACATCTCGGTATTCTTTCGTAATTCAAAAAGAATACCGAGGTTTCACAAAGATGATTACTTCGGTTATTGGTGGTAACCACTGTTGATTTCAATGTCTCCGGAGCCGGTACGGGCTTCGAGGACAGGGCCACCGCCGTTGACCGCTCCGGTGAGGTGATGGTGGGAGTCGTCGCTCTGCTGCGGCGCGTTAGGGAAGTGGACGCGGATGGAGCCGGAGCCGGTGGAGGACTCAAGCTGGAAGTGTGCGTCTGGCGAGAGGTTGAGGTGGACGGAGCCGGAGCCGCTGCTAAGGCGGGCGGCGCCGGTTAGGTGGCCGTTGGCTTCGATGTCTC
>CAZZYB010000453.1:2952-3668 GCA_964658125.1 uncultured Acetobacteraceae bacterium
GATTGAGGCCGCCCGAAAAGCCGTTGATGCGGATGGAACCGGAGCCGGTCTGGGTCTTCACTTCGCCGGCGGCGTCCTGCTGGAGTTCGATGTCGCCCGAACCGCTCTGCATGGTGGCGGCGCCGTGAATGCCGTGAGCGCGGACCGAACCCGAGCCGCTGGTGGCGGCGAGGAAGCGCCCCACGTGATCGACTTCAACGTCTCCGGAGCCGGAGCGCAAGTTGAGAGCGACGGACGCGGGGGCGGAGATTTCATAGTCGATGCTGATGTGGTTGAAGAGGCTGCGATCGTTGGTTTCGCCGATGCGGACGGTGTTGCCGTCCTGTTTGATGGGAGGATTGGCGACGATTTGCCGGACCCGGTCTTCGATGTTCGAGCCGTTGCCCCAACCCGCGTGGATGTGGGCCTTGACGTGGATCTGAGTGTCGCTGCCGGGGAAGATCTTGATGTTTCCGGAGCCGGTGGAGACGTAGAGGTCGGCTTGCGCCGAGACGGTGAGGGTGCGTTCGAAGTCCGCGTCCGCAAAGGCTGCGGTGGCGGTGGCGAGGAGGATTGCGGTGGTGAGGGTGCGAATCATGATGGCGCTCCTTTGAGATTTGTGGTGGTACTAAACGCAGGGTCCCTGCGGGAATGACAACTAAAAAAGGCGTTACTGCTGAAGGATGACTGTGTCGCCGGCGTTGATGCCGGAGAGGACTTCGGTGCGGCTGCCGTTG
>CAZZYB010000454.1:0-3662 GCA_964658125.1 uncultured Acetobacteraceae bacterium
AAGGGGATGTCTTCGTCGGTGATGCCCTGGTCGGCGTAGTCGGGTGCTGAGGCTGCGGAGGCGCCGCCGCTGTAGGCTGCGGTGTTGCTCTTGGAGTAGCTGCCGGAGGAGCGCTCGCCGCCCTCGGAACCGCCGCCCTTGCCGCCGAGGAGCGAAAGCTCGTTGACGAGGATTTCAGTCTTGTACTTCTTTTCGCCGGAGGTCTTGTCGTCCCAGGAGCGGGTCTGCATTTTGCCTTCGACGAAGATCTGGCTGCCCTTTTTGACGTAGTCGCGGACGATTTCGGCGGTGCGCTGGAAGCAGACGAGGTTGTGCCACTCGGTTTTGTCGGCCCAGTTGCCCTGCTGGTCTTTGGCGCGGTCGGCGGTCGCGAGCGAGAAGCTGGCGACGGTCATGCCGCCGGCGGTGGTACGAATTTCGGGGTCCTTGCCTACGTTTCCGAGGAGGAATACTTTGTTGACGCCTTTTGCCATTTTGCTCTCCGTTAGATGGTGAGGATAGCAGAGTGGGCGTGGAGGAAACAGTGGGACGAGCTACAGTGCTTCAGGGAGTGGGAACAGTGGGCTTGGGAGCAGGTGTTTTCTCGGGCTTGGGAGCCCATTTGGCGACTACGGCGGCTATGGCACTATCCATCGTGCCGCCTTGCTGGAGAGCGTCTTCGGCGACTGGCTGGATGACGCGGATGATGCCCTGGGCGTCGGCGAGGATGAGGAAGGGGAAGTCTTCCGCCGC
Source organism: uncultured Acetobacteraceae bacterium (assembly GCA_964658125.1). Taxonomy (GTDB): domain Bacteria; phylum Acidobacteriota; class Terriglobia; order Terriglobales; family Acidobacteriaceae; genus Granulicella. The sequence continues at coordinate 733 of CAZZYB010000454.1, forward strand.
GAACTGGGTGAGGACGGATGGCGGCACAACGACGCTGGGTGTTTCTGCGAGCAGCTCGCGCGGTGTGGGTTTGGGCGGCGGAGCGTCTTTGGACGGTGGCGGCTTGGGCATCGGCGGCGCGGTCTCGGCCAGCAGGCCGTAGGCGTAGGCTTCGTGGCCTTCGACGAGGAAGACGCTGGTCGGAAACTGCTTGCCCATGCGGACGCACTGCACGCACCAGTCCGGAAAGAGGAGGAACGCGGTGATGGCTCCCGGGGATGGGAGCTGCGGCAGCTTGTTGGGCATGCTGAGGGATTGGAGCATCGAGATCGAGGGCAAGGGTTTGCCGATGAAAGCGTAACGCTTGCGGGCGGCGGCGATGGGGATGGCGTCGTCGGGTGTGAGAGTGGAGGGGAGAGCGGTGTCGAGCTGGGCGACGGTTGCGGCGGCGTTGTCGAGTTGGCCGGTGAGCTGTTGGAGTGCGGCGAAGGCGAGGCCGGTGGCGTAAAGGTCGTGGAGGGTTTGCGGCGGCGTTGCTGCGGGGTCGGGATTTACGGAAGATGGCCGGGTGGTGATGTTGGCGAGGACGAGCGGCTGGCGCGCGGCGTCGAGGGTGAGGGCGTCGGCGGTGTGGACGAACTGCATGTACTCGATGGCTTCGTCGATGACCTCGGCTGAAGTTGCGTCGTAGGGCACGGCTTTGAGAATCGCGAGACAGTCGGCTAGAGCTGCGGGCTCTTGCTTGAGGTGGAGCTCGGCGTTGATGCGGCTTCCGTAGGCCTGGTTGAGCAAGGGTTTGGTGGGGGCGTCGGATGAGATGTAGAGCGTGGTGGAGTCTACGACGGCGGGCCAGCGCTGGCCGAGCGAACAGAGGCGGGCGAGGTCGATGAGGTCGTCGCCGGTGTAGTCCTTCGGTGTACGCGCGGCGCATTCAGTGGCGGCGTGGGCGATCGTTACTTTGAAAGCGTCGATCTCGATTTCGGACCAGTTGGCGATGGAGTGGCGTGTGACTTCGAGGGGATGCATCGCGTTGACGTACGCCGCTTTGGGCGAGAGTTGCGGCGGCGCGGCGGTCTGCGGCTTTTGCGGGTGGGCGAACGGTGAGATCAGAAGCGCTGCGATGAGAGTGCTTGCTGTACGCGATGGCAAGTGGATGTCCTCGGCGATGTTTGGCTGGGGATTTGGACTGGGCCTGGATGGTTGCGGTTAGCGGCGGCGTTCGCCGATGAGCTTGGTCGTCGCGAGTAGCAGAGTCAGGGTGCCGGTAGGAAGGCAACCCATGGCGAGCATCAGGGCGAGCCAGCCTAGGTTGGTGTGGGGGCCCTGCTTGGTGACTCCACCGAAGACTGTCAACATCAGCGCGGCGGCGATCGCTCCTGTGAGGAAGATCGTGGAGCCGGTGCGGAAAAGGGTGCGGGTATCAGGCTGCATAAGGGCAGGGATTAGGGATTATCGGTAGGCGGAGAGCATGGCGTAGACGACGACACCGGTTACAGAGACGTAGAGCCAGATGGGGAAGGTGAAGCGGGCCAGTTTGCGGTGGGCCGGGAAGCGGCCTGTGAGCGAGAGGAAGAACGTGATCAGGATCATGGGCAGCGCGATGACGCTGAGTCCGATGTGCGAGATCAGGAGCGTGAAGTAGGCGGTGCGCAAAGCGTGGCCGCCGCCGTGAAAACGCGAATCTCCGTGGAGGGCGTGATTGGTGATGTAGCTGACCAGGAACAGGCTGGAGACGAAGAAAGCGGCGAACATGCTGGTGCGGTGCGACTTGATCTCGCCGCGCCGAATGTGGCGGAAACCCGCCAGCAGGAAAATGGTGCAGAGCAGGTTGAAGATCGCGTTCAGGGTTGGCAGGAAAGCGAGGCGAGTTCCGGCGACGTCCGCGGGCTGGTGGTAGTAGACGAGCCATGCGAGGAAAAGCGAGGCGGCCATGCTGATGCCGATGATGGCTGCGATGATCGACGGCGGAGTTCGGAAGCTGGCCGGTGGAGCCGTGGTGCTGGTCATGCTGATGTTCCTAGTCTAGCGGACGCCTTTGGTCCGGAAGTGCGAGAAGCCGATGTAGAACGTGTCGGCGTCGGTGCCTGGATTGTGGACGCTGATGTTGGCGTTGGAGAGATGCTGGTAACGGTAGCCGAGCTGGACGGCGTTGCGCGGCGAGGTGAAGAGGTTGACCCCGGCGCCGAAGTCGATGGTGAACATGAACTGTGAGCCTTGCGGCGAGAGCACGCGGTCGGCGTAGTAGATCATGCCTCCAGCGTTGCTGAGGAAGGGCTGCACCTTGCGCGTGGGACGGAAAACGATCTGGAAGCCTTCGGGGCTGAAGCCCGCGCCGTAGTGCGTGATGGGCGCGGCGGGGTTGACGTCTGTGGGAGGTCCCAGCTCCCGCATGATGGAGAGTGCGGTCAGTTCCGGGGCGTAGCGAAACGTCCACGACTTGTAGGCCTTGAGTTGGTAGGAGTAGCGCAAAACTGTGGGGCTATAACGGACGTTCCGGGTGAAGCCCCAGATCGGTCCGCCCGCGGGAGAGTAGCCGGTGAGGCCGCCGAACTCGTGGTGGCCGCCATAGGGAATTTCGGGCGCGGTCTGGGCACGGGAGGTCAGGGCGAACGATACGGCTATGCAGAGGGCTGCGCACTTCGCGGCGTTCATTAAGCGGAAAAGAGTCATGAATTAAATAGTAGCTTGGGTTAGAAGAAGACCCGGCCTTGCGCGTTGAGGATCATTGCGAGCATCAGGAGTGGAAGAACCATCACGGAAACCTTGAGAAGGTTGCGGGCAAGTGATTTGTTCTGCGGGCTCGCGGGGTCCGTAAGGATGCGGGCGAAGCGGATCGTGGCGTAGAGATACCAGAGGCAGAGTGCCGTGGCGACTACAGCGTACGGAAGGCCTGTGACGTGGAGGAACGTGGGCCACAGGGTGACCGGAAACATCAGGACGGCGTAGAAGAG